>NZ_JBEZZR010000001.1:408270-538051 GCF_040639325.1 Actinoplanes sp. NPDC023936
GGGCGACGGCTCGCGGTTGTGAGCCGTAGTTGGTGCAGGCTAAACGGCGTGGTTGCCTGTCTGGGCGACGGCTCGCGGTTGTGAGCCGTAGTTGGTGCAGGCTAAACGGCGGGATTGCCTGGCTGGGCTACGGCCGACCGCCGCGAGCCGTAGCTGGCGCAGGCTAAACGGCGTGGTTGCCTGTCTGGGCGACGGCTCGCGGGCTCGAGCCGTAGCTGGTGCAGGCTAAACGGCGGGATTGCCTGGCTGGGCTACGGCCGACCGCCGCGAGCCGTAGCTGGTGCAGGCTAAACGGCGTGGTTGCCTGTCTGGGCGACGGCTCGCGGCTTGGCCCGGGGTGGGGGCGCTTGTGACACCGACGTGCGGGTAGTGAGTCGGGTTTCAGCGTTTTGGCTCTTTGTGGGTTGCGCCGGACGTGGTGGGGCGGCCTACGGTCGGGGGCGTGTTCGTCCGGGTGCTGGGTCCCTTCGAAGTGGAGGGCGACGATGGTCTGGTCTCGGTGGCCGGCGCGTCTCAGCGTGCGGTGCTGGCGTTGCTGGCGCTGCGGGCCGGGCAGCCCGTCGGGGTGTCCGAGCTGATCGACGCGCTCTGGCCGGAGGATCCACCCCGGTCGGCTCGCAACACTCTGCAGTCCCATGTGGCGCGCCTGCGGGCCCGGCTCGGCTCGGCCACCTTGATCACGCACGAACCGGCCGGCTACTGCCTGCACGTCCCCCGCGAGGCCGTCGACGCACTTCGCTTCGAGTCGCTACTCCGCAACAGCCGGAGCGACGGCCCCCGCAGCGACGGCCCCCGCAGCGACGGCCCCCGCAGTGACGGCCCCCCGCAGTGACAGCGCCCGGAGCGACGGCGCCCGGAGCGACGGCAACGACGGCGGCGGCCGCGGCAACGGTGGGGGAGCCGAGGCGGAGGCGGTTTCGCTGTGGCGGGGAGTGCCACTGCCCGAATTCCCCGGGGAGCCCTTCCGAGGCATCGCTGCCCGCCTGACCACCCTCTATCGTGCCGCTTTAGTGCGACATGTCCGCACCCTCGACCCCACGATCGCCGCTGACCGGCTGCGGGAGACCGCGGACGCCGACCCCTGCTGGGAGGACGGCGCGGTCGAGATGGCCACCGCTCTGGCCGCCGCCGGTAGCCGCAGCGAGGCTCTGGAAACGCTGCGCCGGCACTGTGCCGCGGTGATCGAGCGGCTGGGGCTCGATCCGTCCGAGCGGGTTCGCGGAGCGCAGCAGGCACTGCTGCGTGATCGGCAGCTCCGCCCGGAACCGGCGGCACGGGCGCAACCCACCACCCGGGTCGCGGGGGTGCCACGGGACCTGGCATTGCGCGTACCCCTGCGGTATTCGTCTTTTCTGGGCCGGGAGAGTGAGCGGCAGCAGCTGGAGCGACTCCTGGCCGAGCCCGAGCCCGAGTCTGCGCCGAGGCCCGGTCCGGGTCCGGGCTCGGGTCCGGTCAGCGTCGTCGGGCCGGGTGGGGTGGGCAAGACGCGGCTGGTGGCGGAGACCGTGCGGGCGTGGCCCGGCGTGGCGTGGGTGGATGCGGCCGATGTGCGGGAGGCGGATTTCCTGCAGGCGGTCGCGGTCGGGGTGGGTGCTCGGATGACGCCGCACGACGTGCCGCTCGCGGTGATCGCGGAGGCCGCGGCCCGGCATCCGGTGGTGGTGCTGGACAACTGTGAGCATGTGCTGGGGGCCGCGGCCGAGCTGGCCGAGGCGCTGCGCGGGGTGCGCGTGGTGGTGACCAGTCAGGAGAGCCTGCGGGTGGACGGCGAGCGCGTGCTGCGGCTCGGGCCGTTGAGTCCGGAGGCGGCCGGGCGGTTGTTCTGTGAGCGGGCCCGGGTGCCGTCGTCGGCCGCGGTGGGGGAGATCGTGGCGCGGCTGGATCTGCTGCCGCTCGCCATCGAGCTGGCGGCGGTGCAGGCCGGGGCGCTCGGGGTGGATGAGCTGGTGGCCCGGCTGGACGACCGGCTGGACCTGCTGGACCGGGGCCGCCGGGGCGCTGATCCGCGGCATCGGACGTTGCGGGCCGTGGTGGAGTGGTCGTTCGCGCTGCTCGACGAAGCGTCGGCGAAACTGCTGCGGCGGCTCGCGGTGTTCGCCGGTGGGTTCACGGTGGCGGCGGCGGAGGCGGTGACCGCGGACGAGTGGCTGCCCCGGGCCCGGATCGCCGGGCTGCTGGCCGGGCTGGTGGACCGGTCGCTGGTGGTGCGGCACGGGGCCGGGCGGTTCCGGCTGCTGGAGACCGTGCGGGCCTACGCGCTGGAGCAGGCGGGCGCCGGGCTGGCGGCGGGGCCGGTGCGGCACGCCGCCGCCGAGTTCACCGGCATCCTGCAGCGGCACGCGGCGGCCATGGCCGCCGCGGCCGAGGAGCTCGACTCCCGCATGCGGGGGGCTGATCAGGCTTCCGCGGTACGGGAGATCGACGCTCTCCTGCCCGACCTGAGGCTCGCCTACTCCCGGGGGGACGCTCCGGTGCGGATCCGGCTGGCGGCGGCGATGTACCGGTACGGCTACCGGTGCCAGCAGTACGAGGTGCTGGCCTGGGGCCGGGCCGTCGAAGCCGACGCGCCGGGAGTTCCCGCCGCTGTCCGCGCGGACGCCCTCGCCGCCGCGGCCACGCACGCCTGGGGTCGCGGTGACCTGGCCGAGGCCCGCCGGTTCGCCACCGCCGCGGATCCGCCCGGCGCGCCCGCCCACGAGGTGCTCGGTGACGTCGCGCTCGTCGAGTGCGACGCCGCGACGGCGCTCGCCCACTACCGGGCCATGGACGGCGAACCGGTCGCCCGGGTCTCCGGCATGACCGGTGAGGCGCTGGTCCTGGCCTGGTCCGGCCGGAGCGCGGAAGCGGTCGAGGTGGCGAGCGCGGCGGTCGAGCTGGCCGACGGCACCGGTAATCCGGGCGCGCGGGCCGAGGCGCGGTACGGGCTCGGCGAGGCCCTCGGCGATCTCGACCCGGCGGCGGCGCTGAACCTGCTCGCCGAGGCGGAGACACTGGCCGGGACCGTCGACGACCGGCTGTTCCAGGCGGCGTCGGGCTCGGCCGCGGTGGCGATCCGCAGCCGGCACGGCGACCCGGCCGTGGCCCTCGCCGCGTTCCGGGACGTGTTGCGACTGTGGCGGCGGGCCGGTAACGACACCCTCCGGGCGGCCGCCCTGCGCAACCTCGTGGTGCTGCTGGTGCGGGTGGGTGAGGACGAGACGGCGGTGCTGCTCGACGCGGCGTTGCCGCAGGCCGCGGTCTACCCGGCGGAGGCCGCGCGGCGGGACCGGGCGCGGGCGGCGGCCGCGGAGCGGCTCGGTGCGGGCCGGGTGGCGGAGATCACCCGGCGCGGGGCGCTGCTCGGCGCGGCGGGGGTGACCGAGGAGGCGGCGCGGGCGATCGATGCGGCGCTCGCGCGGGTCCGCCACCGATAGGGGTGTGGTTGACAGCGGGCCGGGCCCCGGGTCGATACCGTTAGCGCGTGTCTCAGATCCCGTGGTGGGGCCTTCCCCTGGTCGCCGTCGTGTTCGCCCTTGCCGGGGCCGCGGCCGCGCACCTCGCCGCCGCCCGCAACAACGCGCTGCGTCACCGGCGCCGCCGCACCCGCCAGTGGTACGACGAGCGCAGAGCCGCCTATGTCCAGCTGCTGACGGCGTTCGACCGGGCCACCTACCGGCTCCGCGCGGCGTACGACGCCGGTGAGAAACCGCCGACCGTCCTCAACTATCTCGATGAGGTCGGCCCCGCCCTGATGCCGGTCCGGCTCCTCGCCTCCGGCCCGGTGCGCTCGGCCGCCCTCGCCGTCCACCTCCAGCTGGAACGGCTGCACAGCGAGATGAACCCGGCCGGTGTGGTGGGCGTCGAGCCCCGCACGCACTTCCGGGAGCTGCTCGCCCAGGTCCCGCTCGTGATGCAGCAGTTCGAGGCGGCGGTGCGCGAGGAACTGGAGATCACCGACCGGCCGCCGGCCGCGCCGGAACCGGTGGCGATGAACGGGTTCCGCCGCAGGCTGGTCGGCACGCCGGAGTCGGACCGGGGCTGAGAGCGCCTTTCTCCCCGGCGGTGGCATCGGGCAGGATCGGCGTGTGACTTCGTTCAACGGTTCGGTTCCCCTCGATCCTGTCTCCGCCGCCATCGCCGACTCCGGTCTCGTCGCCATCCTGCGGGCGCCGAGCGCCACCATGTTCGCCGCGGTCGCCGACGTGCTCGTCGCCGCCGGCATCACGGCTCTCGAGATCACCCTCACCTCGCAGGGCGCCCTGGAGGCGATCGCCGGCCTCTGCCGCCAGCTGCCGGACACCGTGCGGATCGGCGCCGGCACGGTGCTGACCGAGGACGACGCCAAGGCGGCGGTGGACGCGGGCGCCACCTTCCTGGTGTCGCCGGTGTCGGTGCCGATCACGGCCGGCGTGCCGCTCTATCCGGGCACGTTCAGCCCGACCGAGGTCTACGCCGCGCACCGGGCCGGCGCGCCGCTGATCAAGCTGTTCCCGGCCGGTGGGCTGGGTCCGGCGTACCTGAAGGATCTGCGCGGGCCGCTGCCTGACGTCCGGGTCCTGCCGACCGGCGGCGTCGCCCTCGACGACATCCCGAAGTGGCTGGCGGCGGGAGCGGTGGCGGTCGGCGTCGGTGGCCCGCTGATCGGTGACGCGGCGAGCGGCGGCAGCCTCACGGAGCTGGCCGTCCGTGCTCGCCACGCGGTCGACGCCGTGCGGTACGCGCGCTCATGACCGGGCCACTCAAGACGGGGCCGCTCAAGACCGGGCCGCTCAAGACCGGGCTCCTCACGTTCGGCGAGTCCATGGGGATCTTCGTCGCGGACGGGATCGGCACGCTCGACCACGCCCGTTCGTTCGCCCTCGGCTTGGCCGGGGCGGAGAGCAATGTGGCGATCGGTGTCGCACGTCTCGGTGGTGACGCCACCTGGCTGGGCCGGCTCGGCCCGGACGCGACGGGCGCGCTCATCGCGGCCCGCTTGCGCTCTTCGGGGGTACGGGTGATAGCCGTCCCCGACGAGTCCTTCACCGGCCTGATGATCCGTTACCGGCGGTCCGGCCAGTTCATCCACGCCGACTACCACCGGGCGGGCAGTGCCGGTTCCCGCCTCACCCCGGCCGACGTGCCCGAGGCCGAGCTCCGGGCCGCGGAGATCCTGCACGTCACCGGCATCACACCGGCGTTGAGCGACTCCTGCCGGGCGGCGGTCTTCTCGGCCGTGGAGACGGCCCGGGCGGCCGGCGTGACGGTCTCGGTGGACGTCAACTACCGGAGCAAGCTGTGGTCCCGTTTCGACGCGGCGCCGGTGCTGCGCGACCTGGTGAGCCGGGCCGACGTGGTGTTCGCCGGACCGGACGAGGCGGCCATCTTCACCGACTCCGCGGATCCGGTCGACGGCCTGGCGAAGCTCGGTCCGTCCGAGGTGATCGTCAAGGACGGCGCACGGGGTTGTGTCGCGTCGATCGGCGGGGAGCGGCACTCGCTGCCGGCCCTCGCGGTGACCGCGGTGGATCCGGTCGGTGCCGGGGACGCGTTCGTGGCGGGTTACCTAGCGGAGCGGCTGGCGGGCGCGGCGGTTCCGGACCGGCTGCGCACGGCGATCGCGGCCGGCGCGTTCGCTGTCACCGTTCCGGGTGACTGCGAGGGCCTGCCGGATCGCGCTGACCTGGCCGCACTCTCCGGTGGGGACATCAATCGCTGAGTCGATCGCCGGGTCGATCGCTGGGCCATTCGCCGGGTCGATCGCCGGGCTATTCGCTGGGCCATTCGCTGGGGCGGGCGTTTCATCGGCGGACGGCACGGGTACCGAATGGTCAGCGGCACATTCATCGATGTGAGGAGGCCGTGATGCAACCGACGCCGTTCACCCCGTGGACGTGGCGCGATCCGGCTCTGGCGGGCAGCACTACCGAACCCGCCGGCATCCACCCCGACGGCATCGAGAGCGTCGACGAGACCGGGCGGGTCGGCGTGGATCTGGTCGGGTTCAAGGTCGAGGCGACCGACGGTCACATCGGCTCCATCGACCAGGCCAGCTACGACGTCGGCAGCGCTTACCTGGTGGTCGACACCGGACCGTGGATCTTCGGGCGGAAGGTGATTCTTCCGGCCGGCACGGTGCAGACCATCGATCACGACGAGCGCAAGGTCTACGTGGACCGTACGAAGGAGCAGATCAAGAGCTCTCCGGAGTACGACAAGGACACCTTCGAGACGCCCGAGTACCGCGATCAGGTCGGTGACTACTACACCGGCAACTACCGCGATTTCCCGCGCTGATCGCCACCGACCGCTGCCCCGCCCGTAACCCCCACGGGCGGGGCAGCGTCTGTTTCGGGGTGATCAGAAAGTCCCGCCTGATCAACGAGCTCCAGGTAGGAACTCAGCTGGGCGGCGCCGGTCAGCATCCGCCGTGCCCGGTCGTCGATCCGCTCCTGCCAGCCGGCCAGTGACGCGGCGAGCGGCTCCGGCCCGCCGGCCGAGCGGACCTGCCGCACCACCGACGCGATGTGGTCGAGCAGATAGCCGCCCCGGCGCAGCAGATGGGCCAGGTCGGCGTCCCGGACGTCCGCGGCGGAGTAGACCCGGGCCAACCGGTCGCGGGCCGGCGAGAGGATCCCGGCCCGCTCCCATTTGCGCAGCGTGGCAGGGGTGACCCCGAGCCGGTGCGCGAGGACGCCGACGGTGACCGGCCCGCGGTGGGTTCGGCTCGCCGGAGCGGACGAGAGCACGCCGACCGCCGCCGACACCGAGGCTGCTGACACCGAGGCCGCTGACACCGAGGCTGCTGACACCGAGGCCAGCGTCTCCCGGTCACGCTGCAGGAGGATGTGGGCACGGTCGATCGCGGCGTACGCCGAGGATCGGTCGCCCCGGTTGACGGCTCGCATGATCTCGGCGGCGGCGCTGTGCCCGTACCCCCGGGCAAGCGCGACGAACGCGCTCAGCGCGCGCACATGCTGGTCGGTGTAGAGCCGGTAGCCGGTGGCGGATCGCCGGGCCGGCGGGAGGAACCCGTCACGCTCGTAGTTGCGCACGGCCTGCGCGGAGAGCCCGTGCGCCCGGGCCAGGTCCGCGGGCCGGTGCATCCTGGTTTGAGACTTCAGCACACCCTCCCTGAGCGTAGCGGTGGACCAACGTTCACCGGGTGATTCAACGATACGGTGAAGGTCATGGTTGATGCTGAGATGGCTGGCGGCGACCTCGCGGCCGGGCTGGCCGCACGGATCCTGGAGTTGCCGGGTGTGTCGATGACCCGGATCGAGCCCGATTCCGGCATGCCGGAGTACACCTGGGGCGACCGCTTTTTCTTCGCCGGCGAGGACCGGATGCGCCCGTTCGCCACGATCGTCGGGCACGACGTGCCGGGCTTCGACGAGGAGTCCCGGCTGGACCGGCCCGGCGCCTACCGGCTCAACCTGGAGCTGGGCCGCGACGAGTTCCGGCGGGTGTTCGGCTTCGGCCCGGAGGAACTGGCCGGGCGGCGGCCGGAAATTGACTTCGCGGCCCCGGACCGGCTCGTCCCGCACCCGGCCTACGGCGTGCAGGGGTGGGGCAGCGTGGTCGAGCCGGGCCCGGTCACGGCGTCCGAGATCGACCGCCTGCTGGAGCACGCGCGTGCCCGATCGGCGGCCCGCCAGCACCGCCGGGCCTGACCGGATCGGTCCGCCACCGGTCCCGATGGTGTCTACTCGCCGCTGCCTGCGGCACGTTGAATCGAGGGCATGACAAACGCGCTGATCGTGATCGACGTACAGGAATCGTTCCGGGCCCGGCCGCTCTGGCAGACGGTCGACAACCCCGGCGTGGTGGCGAACGTCGGGCTGCTGGTGGACGCCGCGCGGGCCGCCGGTGACCTGGTGGTCTGGGCGGTGCACGCGGAGCCCGGGACGGGCGGCGTGTTCGACCCGGTCAACGGGTTCGTCCGGGTGGTGGACGAGCTCAGGCCCGCGGACGGCGAGCCGCTGCTGGTGAAATACGTGCACAACGCGTTCACCGGCACCGACCTGCAGCATCGGCTGACCGTCGCCGGGGTGCGCTCGGTGACCGTCTGCGGGCTGCGCACCGAGCAGTGCGTGGAGACCACCGCCCGGGTCGCGTCCGACCTCGGGTACGACGTCACCTACGCCGTCGACGCCACCGCCACCTTCCCGATCCCGCACTGGGACGCTCCCGCCGACCAGAGCGTGGCGGAGCTGCTGGCCGACCCGCGTACGCTCTCCGCCGAGGACGTGGTGTCCCGGACCAGGTATGTCCTGGAGGGCCGGTTCGCCACCGTCAAGACCGTCAAGGAGATCATCGGGGGGTGACCGGATCGTGAGCCGGGTGGTGTTCGTCCTGACCCCGCAGGTGCATCTGCTCGACCTGGCCGGCCCGGCGCAGGTCTTCTCCACGGCGCCCGGCTACGAGCTGTCGTACGTGGCCGAGCAGCCGTCCGTGCCGACCTGGCAGGGCGTCGCGCTGCAGGCGTCGCTGGAGTGGCCGGAGCTGGACATCGCGGATCTGGTCGTGGTGCCCGGCTGGCGGGACGGGTACGGCTGGTTCGGCGCGGAGACCCTGGACCGGATCGCCGCGCATCACGCCGCCGGCGGCACTGTCGCGAGCGTCTGCGCCGGCGCCGACGCGCTCGGCCGGGCCGGCCTGCTGGCCGGCCGCCGCTGCACCACGCATCACGACCTGCAGGAGAGGCTGGCCCGCGTCTACCCGGCGGCGACCGTGCTGCGTGACGTCCTCTACGTCGCCGACGACCGGGTGGTCACCTCGGCCGGCATCGCCAGCGGCATCGACCTGGCGCTGCACCTGGTGGCGCTGCGGCACGGCCCGGCGGTGGCCGCGCAGGTGGCCCGGGAGATGGTGGTCTACGCCCGGCGCAACGGCGACGACCAGCAGGAGAGCGCGATGCTGCGGCACCGGTCGCATCTGAGCGACGTGGTGCACCGGGTGCAGGACCGGATCGACGCCGGCTTCACCGAGCCGCTGCGGCTGACCGAGCTGGCCGCGGCGGCGGGGGTGAGCGAGCGGACGCTGACCCGCCTCTTCACCACGGCCACCGGGCAGACGCCGCTGCGCTACCAGCAGCAGCTCCGGCTGGAGCGCGCCGAGCATCTGATCGGGCACGGCTCCACGGTGGAGGCGGCGGCCCGTGCCGTGGGCTTCGGGGACGCCCGCATGCTGCGCCGCCTGCGCGCCCGTACCCCGGTGGGGTGATCTCGCGGCGTACGGCGACGCGGTCGCTGCGGTGGCCTCGGCTGCCGGGGCCGGCCTGGCGGTCGCGGTGCCGACCAACGGCAGCGCCGCTCAGCAGCGCGGCAAGCTGGAGCGGATCGGGTTGAGCCACATCGCACAGGTGTTCACTCCCGACGATCTCGGGGTAGCGGCCGGGCTGCGGGCGGTGCACCTCGGCCGGTCCGGGACCGGACCGGCCGAGGAGTCGCACCGGATCAGCACGCTGGGCGAGCTGGCGACCTACTTGTAGGTGATGTTCGAGGTCGTGTACTTGCAGTAGGTGCCGTCCGGGCCGCTGCCGGTCTTGGTCGGCTCCTTGCCGGTCTTGTTGCCGGTGAAGCGGTCGCAGATCGAGATCTTCTTCTTGCTGTCACCGGTGATCGTGATGCCGGAGAGCGTGGCGGTGTCGCCGTAGTTGGTGTTGATGCCGACGATGCTCTTGCCGGGCGCCGTGACCGTCACGTTCTTCACCACGACCGAGCGCTTGTACTGCGTCGAGCAGTTGCCGCAGGACCGGTAGAGCTTGCCGAAGTCGCTGACCTGGAAGCCGCTGATCGTCAGGGTGCCGCCGCCGTTGTGCTGGAACACCTTGTCGTCGGCCGACTTGGCGCCGCCGCCGGTGACCGTGTACTTCGCGCTGGAGCCGCCCTTGAACGTGGCCGCGTCCTCGCCGACGTTCTCCCACCAGACGTTCTGGATCGTGCAGGAGCCCTTGCAGTGGATGCCGTCGGCGGCCGGCGAGCCGATGATGACGTTCTTCAGCACCGCGCCGTCGGCGAGCACGAAGAGCGGGTCCTGGCCCTCCTCCTGCGAGTCGCCGCCGAGCGCGCCGCTGCCGACGTACCGCTTCAGGCCGCCGTCGAGCGTCCCGGAGACCGCCTTGCTGGCGCTGACCTTGACCGTGCCGGTAGCGCTCGGCCAGGACGCGGCCGAGGCGCCCTGGGTGTAGACCACAGCGCCGAGACCCAGACCGAGGGCGGCCACCGCCACCACGCCGGCACGCCACCGCTTCCGCAGATTGTCGAACACGATCCAGCCTTCCTTCGAGGGTGTTGTCGAAGGGTCAGTGGTCGTTCGGCACGGAAAGGTTGCTCGGAAGGTTGCTCGGAAAGTTGCCCGGCTCGTCGAGATCTTCGTCGTCGGCCACGTCACCGACCGGAACGACCAGGACCTCATGGGTACGCAGATAGTCCCGCGCCCCGCGATCCCCGGTCGCGCTCGCGGCCACCCCGTCCCAGTGGTCGCGGCCGAGCAGCACCGGATGCCCCCGGCGGTCCCCGTAACCCCCCATCACCAGGGCGTCCTCGGTCGCGTGGGCGATGATCCGGCGGACCGCCTCGGCGGTCACCCCGGGCATGTCGACGAGCAGCACCACGGCGGCGATCGCGTCGGTACCGGCGAGCGTGGTGAGCCCGATCCGCAGCGAGGAGCCCATGCCCGTCGCCCAGTCGGGGTTGACCACGGTGTCCGGAAGAGCCCAGTCCGGGTTGACCCCGGTGTCCGGAACAGCCCAGTCGGGGTTGACCACGGTGTCCGGAACAGCCCAGTCCGGGCCGACCCCGGTGTCCGGAAGAACGAGAGCGCGCACCCGCTCGGCCGCCGCGCCCAGGACGATCAGGACCCGGTCGCAGCCGGCCTCCCGCAGGGTGTCCGCGGCGCGCTGCACCAGGAGCCGGCCCTGGTAGGCGACGAGCGCCTTCGGCATCCCGTACCGGCGGCCGGCCCCGGCGGCCAGAACCAGCCCCGCGACGCTCACCGGGGCAGGAACCCGCGGACCGCGGCCAGCGGCAGCGCCGTCCTCGGGTGGTAGGCGGCGCGCCACAGCCCGCCGTGTGCCGCTCCGGTCGCCTCGTCCCGCCACGCGGCCGGATCGGCCGGCCGGGGGCGACGGATCTGGTGCACCATCAGCGCGGCCATCAGGCGGCTCGCGGCCGCCGGCTCGAAGATCTCCACGTCGAAGAGGTGCGCGCCCGCGTAGGCGGCGGCCAGCAGCCGGTTGCTGACCACCGACCGGGTACGCGTCGGCGGCGCCACCGTGAAGCTGACCACCCCGTCCCGGCGCGCGACAGTCGCCCGCCAGCGGTGGATGCGTTTTGCGAGGGCGTAGTTCGGCCCCTGCTGTGGCACCAGGCTGTCGCTGATGCCGGGTTCGAGGTCGGCGAGGTAGTTGGGGCGCATCAGCCGCCCGCCGGAGAGCAGCGCGCCGGTCCGGGCCCGCCGGGACCGGGCGGCGAACCGCGCCCGGCTCTGTGCGACCGCCTCGCCCGGCACGCCGTAGACGTCGGTCGGCGTGGCGAGGAAGGCGAGCGCGGTGTCCGGCCGCTCCTCGCGCAGGTGCACAGCGAGCGCGTCCAGCGCGGCGGCGAGCTTGGGGTACGCCCCGCCCGGCGCGTAGACGTAGTTGCCGAGGATGAGCCGCTCGTCGAAGCCGAGCAGCCACTGCGCGACAGCGCTCAGGTCGCTGAGCAGGTCGGCGCCGGGCACGCCGGCGACCGGTTGCGGGATCGGGTGAGCGTCGGCGACGTCCACCGGGTCGGCGACCGGCCCGGTGGTGGCGGCGAGCGGGGCGAGCAGCCGGCCGGCCGACTGCGACGCGAGGGCGGCGGTGCGCTCCCACAGGTCCGGGCGGGGCAGGTCGACGGCGAGGACCGTGCCGCCCCAGCTCAGGACGGACGCGAGCGGCCCCATCTCCGAGCCCGCGCCGAACGTGACCAGGCGCTGGTCGCTCAGGTCCAGCCAGTCCGGGTTGGCGAGCACCTCCCGCACCGCGGCGGCGGCCGACTCCTCGATCACGCCGCGTGTCACCCAGACGTCGAGCTGCCGTTTGAGGGAGTCACCCCGGAGCAGGTCGCCGTGGTACGGCACGGCCAGCTCCTTCTCGGCGGCCCCGGTGCCGGCCACGGTGACCGTCTCCAGCGGCCGGTCCGGCTGCGCCATCAGCGCCTGCGCCAGCGTGAACTCCCCGTCGTCGCGGCGGAACCGCATCCGCGCCTGCACCGAGGCCAGTCCGGCTTCGGCGATCTCGTACGCGGCCGACCCGTCGGCGGCGAGCCCCGCCTCGACGAGCGCCCGGAAGTGGCGCAGGTAGCCGCGCCGCCAGTCGGTCTCGCGCTCGGCGGCCGCCGCGGCGGCCGGGTCGGCGGCGCGCAGCGCGTCGGCGACGACGGACCGGCCGAAGGAGTTGCTGCTGCGCCGCCCGGAGTCGTCGGCGGGGAAGTCGGTGTGGGGGATCACCGGGCCAGTATGGCGGTCTCCTACCAGGGGAGGAGAAGGCCTCCGACGACTGGCCGCAACGGCGGCCCCCGGTCGGGCGATCCGGCGGTCCCGCGGCGGGACGCTGCGGATATGACAACGATCGATCTACCCGCACCGCCGCCGGAAGCTCTGCGTACCCAGGCGCGCTGGAACCGGGCGCTGCTGGCTCTCACCGCCGCGTCGGCGGTCCTCGCTGTCGTCGCCGCCGTCGGGATCTTCACCGATCCCCGGATCCTGACCGGCGTGCCGATCTGGCTCAAGCCGTTCAAGTTCGCCGTCTCGTTCGTGGTCTACGCCGGGACGCTCGCCTGGACGCTGTCGATCCTGCCGCGCCGCAGCCGGCCCGCCGAGTGGGCCGGCGTCGTGATCGTCGGCGTCGCCGTGGCCGAGCTGGCGATCATCGTGTTCCAGGTGATCCGGGGCCGGACCAGCCACTACAACGTGGCGACGCCGCTGGACGCGATGCTCTGGTCGGCCATGGGCACGTCCATCATGGTCCTCTTCTTCGCACATCTGCTGATCGCGATCACCGCGCTGCGGCAGCGGATCCCGGACCGGGCGATCGCCTGGGCGATCCGTCTCGGCCTGCTGGTCGCGCTGCTCGGCATGGCCGTCGCGTTCCTGATGACCATGCAGGGCGGCACTACGACCGCTCCCGGCGCGCACGCGGTGGGAGTGCCGGACGGCGGGCCGGGCATGCCGGTGACCGGGTGGAGCACCACCGGCGGCGACCTGCGGATCGGCCACTTCGTCGGGTTGCACGCGCTGCAGGCGTTGCCGCTCCTCGCCCTGCTGCTGGGCCGGCTGGTCGCCGACCCGGTGAAGCGGACCCGGCTCGTGTTCGTCGGGGGCGGCGCTTACGCCGTACTCGTGCTGCTCCTGACCTGGCAGGCGCTGCGGGCGCAACCGCTGCTGCGGCCGGACGGGCTCACCCTGATCGCGTTCGCGGCCCTGGCCGCGGTGACCGCCGTCGCGGTCGGCCTCGTCGTTCGCAAGCCTCTAAGCTGAGCAGCCATGGGCCGGCCGGGGCGTTTCTTCGACGTGCGGGACACGTTCACCCGGATGCTGCTGCTGAACACCTCGGGCGTGGTCTACCTGCTGCTGGCGCCCCGGGAGACCGGGGTGCCGGTGGCCGGTCCGCAGTGGGCGCTCGCGGTCGCGGCGTTCGCCTCGGGCCTGCTGCTGCACCGCCGTCCGATGGTCAACCTGCTGGTGCAGACGGCGCTCTTCGCGGTGGCGTTGCGGGTGCTCGACGATGTCACGATCAACCAGGTCGGCACGGCGTGGTCGCTGGGCGAGGTGGCGCTCTGGGCGCCGCGTGCCCGCTATCTCTGGGGCAGCGTCGGCCTGGTCGCGGGCGTCTATCTGATCTTCCACCGGACCGGCTCGCTCACCGAGAACCTGGTCGGTCTCTGCATCAACCTCGGGCTCCCGGTGCTCATCGGCACTGTCGTGCGGACCACCCGCGAGCTGAGCGTGCAGGCCGAGCGCCGGGCTCTCTCCGAGCAGCGGGCGGCCCGCGCGGACGAGCGCAGCGCGATCGCCCGGGAACTGCACGACGTGGTCGCCCACCACGTCGCGTCGATGGTCCTCCGGGTGGGTGTGGCGCGGCACGTGCTGCCGGATCTGGAACCCGAGGTGGACGCCGTCTTCGACGACGTCCACCGGACCGGGACCGCGGCCCTGGCGGATCTGCGCCGGCTGGTCGCCGTGCTTCGCCACCCCGAGGGGGTACGCGGTGACGCCGCCCTCACCGCGATCGACCCGTCCGCCCTGCCCGCCGCGCTCGACGGCGCCGTGGAGACCGCCCGGCGCGCCGGCGTGATCGTCGAGGCCGAGATCGATCCGGCGGTCGGCGCCCTTGACGCGGTCCGCGGCCTGGCTGTCCTCCGGCTCACCCAGGAGGCCCTGACCAACGTCGCCAAACACGCGGGCGCCTCGGCGAAAGCCCAGCTCAACGTGCATGTGATCGACACTGCCCTGCACTGGGAGGTGGTGGACGACGGCGGTTCCGGCACGATCGAGATGCCGCCCAGCGGCGGCCACGGCCTGACCGGGATGCGGGAGCGGGTGGAGGTGCTCGGCGGTGTGCTGCGGGCCGGGCCGCACGAGCACGGCTGGCGGGTTGCGACGGTGCTACCGGGAGAGAACTCATGATCAGGGTGCTGCTCGTCGACGACCAGCAACTCGTCCGGGCCGGTCTGCGGATGCTCTGCGACGCGGAGCCCGGCCTGGAGGTGGTCGGTGAGGCCGGCGACGGCCGGGCCGCGACCGAGCTGGCCGCCCGGCTGGCGCCCGACGTGATCGTGATGGATCTGCGGATGCCCGGCGTGGACGGGATCACCGCGACCAGCCGGATCGTCGGCGAGCGCCCGGCCGCCCGGGTGCTGGTGCTGACCACGTTCGGCGACGACGACCATCTCTACCCGGCGTTGCAGGCCGGCGCGTGCGGGTTCCTGCTCAAGGACGCCCCGCCGGCCGAGTTGCTGAACGGGATCCGGCAGGCCGCGGCGGGGGAGAGCCCGTACAGCCAGGAGGTGCTGCGCCGGCTGGTGCGGCGGGCGGTCGACGCGAAGCCGGAACAACCGCGCCGGATCGCCGGGCTGACCGCGCGCGAGCAGGAGGTGCTCGGCCTGGTCGGGGAGGGCCTGAGCAACGCCGAGATCGCCGAGCGGATGCACATCGGGGTGACCACCGTGAAGACCCACATCACCGCGCTGATGACCAAGACCGGCAGCCCGAACCGGGTACGACTCGCTCTGCTAGCCGTCCGCAACCAATGATCGCTCAACCCCCGCCGGATTCGTCCGATCTCGCGGGGCATGCGTAAGTGGACCCTGACCGCGGCCGTTCTCGCCGCCGCCACCTCGATCGTCGCGCCGGACCCGGCTCAGGCAGCGGCCACCGGCCGGTACGTGGTGACGCTCCAGCACCAGGGTCAGGTCAGCACGCTGGGCAGCGCGCCCGGCCGGATCCTGCACCGGTTCGCCGGCTACCCCGGGTTCGCCGCGCAGATGACCGCCGCCGAGGCCAGGCGTCTCGCCGCGGACCCGGCCGTCCGCTTCGTCGAGCCGGACCGGGTGCTGCGTCTCACCGGCGCCCAGAAGAACCCCACCTGGGGCCTGGACCGGTCCGACCAGCGCGGGCGGACCCTGTCGAAGTCCTACAAGCCGTCCGCGGACGGCAACACGGTGCACGCCTACGTGATCGACACCGGCATCCGGACCAGCCACCGGCAGTTCGGCGGGCGGGCCTCGTACGGCTACGACTTCGTCGGCCGGGACGGCCGGGCGGACGACTGCAACGGCCACGGAACCCACGTGGCCGGCACGATCGGCGGCAGCACGTACGGGGTCGCCAAGAAGGTCAAGCTGGTCAGCGTCCGGGTGCTGGACTGTGAAGGCTCGGGCACCCTCTCCGACGTGATCGACGGCATCGACTGGGTCACCGCGAACGCGGTCCACCCGGCGGTGGCCAACATGAGCCTCGGCGGCGGCTGGAGCCCGGCGCTGGACTGGGCGGTTAGCGAGGCGATCGAGTCCGGCGTGACGTTCGTGGCGGCGGCCGGCAACGAGAACAGCGAGGCGGCGCTGGGCAGCCCGGCCGGCGTGCCCGAGGCGATCACCGTGGCCGCGTCCGACCGGAAGGACAAGCGGGCGTCGTTCTCCAACTGGGGCAGCGCCGTGGACCTATTCGCGCCGGGCGTGGACATCACCTCGGCCACCGCGGCGAGCAACACCGCGAAGGCGACCTGGAGCGGCACCTCGATGGCCGCGCCGCACGTGGCCGGCGCCGCCGCGCTGCTGCTCGACGCGAGCCCCGGGCTCACCCCGGCGCAGGTTCGCAACCGGCTGGTCGCGGACGCCACCAAGGGCAGGGTGACCTCGCGCGCCGGGTCACCCGACCGGCTGCTCTTCGTGCCGGCCCCGCCGAAGGCGCCGGCGATCACGACCTCGCGGACGGCCAGGGCCACCGTGGGTGTCCCGTACACGGCGAAGCTCGCGCTCGGCAGCGGCCGGCGCGGCGCCTGGCAGCTCGCGGCAGGCACCCTGCCGGCGGGTTTGAAGCTCTCCTCCACCGGGGTCGTCTCCGGCACGCCGACCGCGGCCGGCGACCGGACGGTGACCGTGCGGTTCACCGATTACGTGCCGCAGTCGGTGACCCGCCGCGTGGTGATCCCGGTGGTGACCAGCGCGCCGCGGATCGTGGAGACGTCACTGCCCGAGGCGTCCGCCGACGTTTACTACCACGCGGAGCTGACCGTGGCGGACGGCCGGGCCGGCACCTGGTCGCTGGAGTCCGGCGCGCTGCCGGACTGGGCGAACCTGGACCCGGCGACCGGCGTGATCGAGGGCTGGGCCGACGTGACGACGGGCGACGCGTTCACCTTCACCCTGCGGTTCACCGACGACGCCGGCGGCACGGCGACGCGGTCCTACACGCTCACCGTGGGCTGAGGTTTCACCAGTCGAGGGGCCTCACCAGTCGAGCGCCGCCGCGTACTTCTGGGCGATCTCCGCGGTCTCGGCGAGGTCGGCCTCGACCACCGGCAGGCCGGGCCGGACCGCGATGGCGCCGAGCTCGACCAGCAGCTGGCGGAGCAGGGCCTCCGCGGCGGTGGCCTGCGGCGCCACGCCGGCGGTCACCACCGGAACGGCGAGTTTGCCGGCGAGGGCCTGCGCCGGCAGCTGGTCCAGCAGGACCTTGAGCACGCCGGTGTAGCTGCCCTTGTAGGTGGGGGTGGCGACGACCAGCAGGTTCGCGTCGGCGATGGCGGCGAGCGCGGCCTTCGTCGCGTCGTCGCCCGGCGTCAGCAGCCCGGCGCCGAGATCGCCGACCTCGATCACGTGCGGTTCCGGAGAGCCGATCCGGGTGGCGATCGCCGCGCCGACGGCGGTGGCCAGGGTGGAGGTGCGTGAACCGGCGCGGGGATTGCCGGAGATCACCAGGATGCCCGTCACGATATGTCCTTTCAGGCGGCTTTCCGCAAGTTGTGATAGGTGCCGTCGTGGTAGACCAGCGGCGTCGCCGCGAGGTTGTCGTGCACCGCGCCGGCCACCGGGGAGGCCAGCACGATCGTGTGGTCGCCGGCCTCGACCCGCCGGACCACCCGGCAGACCAGGCGAGCGAGGACACCGCCGAGCAGCGGAACGCCGCCGGGGCCGGTCTCCCAGTCGCCGTGCGCGGCGAACCGGTCGATGCCCCGGGTGGAGAAGGTCCGCGCCACGTGCTCCTGCTCCTCGGTGAGCACGTGCACGGCGACGACGTCGGCGGCCGCCACGGCGGGCCAGGCCGACGCGCTGTGCGCCAGGCAGAAGGAGACCAGCGGCGGGTCCAGGGAGACCGAGGTGAACGAGGTCGCGGTGAAGCCGGCCGGCTGCTCGTCGCCCTGCTTCCGGTCGCCGGGCGCGGTGATCACCACGACGGCGGCGGCGTGCCGGCGGAGCAGGGTGCGGAAAAGATCGGCGTCCACGAGCGAGCTGACGGTCATGAGGTCCCCCTCGGTGGTGTTGAGACGCCCGCCACTGCGATGCGGGATACCTATCTAACAGATAGGAAATGTATCCTTGCTCTGCGCTGCCCGCAATCGTTGGCGCCACCTGTTGGTCCGATCACACCCTGAGGAGCCGAGATGTCCGCTCTGGCCGTCGCTCATCCGCACGCCGCATACCCCCGCCCGGTCCTGCTGCGACCGGTGCCGCCGCTGCCGTCGCTTCCCGCCGAGGAGAGCGCCGAGGAGCCTCCCGTCACCGTGACGATCAGCATCAGCGGCGGCGCAGGCGGCCGGGAGCGGGTGCTCGCCGCGCTTCGCGAGCTGGTCGACGCGGCCGGCGCGTCGGCCGCCGTCGAGCTCGACCCGGCAGTGCCGGCGCCGCGCACGGACGGCGAGATCCAGCTCGACCCGAGGGCGCGGACCGCGTTCCGGAACGGCCGGCTGCTCGAGCTCAGCCGCCTGGAGTACGACCTGCTGCTCTTCCTCTCCCGGCACCCGCGTCAGGTGTTCAGCCGGTCGCAGCTGCTCACCCACGTCTGGGGTCACCGGCACACCACGAACCGGACGGTCGACGTCCACGTGAGCCGCCTGCGCACCAAGCTGGACGACCCGGAGCTGATCACCACGGTGTACGGACTGGGCTACCGGCTCGCCGACGACGCGCCGATCACCGTCGTGGATCGGTGACATCCGTGTGTCGATGTTGTTGCCGCGCTGAGACGACCGCTCACATTATTCATCGGTCATTCATCCCGAAAGGGTCATAGGCCGACGGTATGGAGCGGTCGTTTCGCCTGCTCATGCACGAGTTGATCACCTTTAGGTGATCGAGTCGGCACCCTTGCCAGCGCATTGATCGATTTAAATACTAGCGAGCACGGGTGCGCCTGACCGGTGCACCAGACCTACCCGTCCCCCTGGGAGGAACCGTGCTCAACCCGAAGCTGCGCCGGCCGATCGTCGGCTTGGCCGTGGGCGTGCTCGTCGGCAGCGGACTGGCCGCCATGCCCGGCCCCGCCTCTGCCGCCCCCGCCGCTGACGCCTCATCCCTCGCCGTCGCTCTCGACTCCAAGCTCGGCACCCGTGACGCCGGGTCCTACCTGGACTCAGCAGGCAAACTCGTGGTCAACGTGACCGACGCCGCCACCGCCGCCGAGGCCCGCGCGGCCGGTGCCACCGTGCGCTACGTCGCTCGCAGCGGCGCCACCCTGGCCGCCGCCGACAGCACGCTGAAGTCCACCCTGAAGACCCCCGGCACCGCGTTCGCCATCGACCCGGTCAGCAACCAGGTCGTGGTCAGCGTCGACGAGACCGTCACCGGCGCGAAACTCGCCGCGGTCAAGGCCACCGTCGCGAAGCTCGGCGACACCGCCCGCATCGAATCCGTCGCCGGCAAGATGACCATCAAGATCTCCGGGGGCGACGCGATCTACTCCGGCGGCGGCCGCTGCTCGCTCGGCTTCAACGTCCGCAACAGCGCCGGCACCTACTACTTCCTGACCGCGGGTCACTGCACGCGTGGTTCCTCGAGCTGGAACAACGGCTCCACCACCCTCGGCACCACGGCCGGCAGCAGCTTCCCCGGCAACGACTACGGCATCGTCCGCTACACCAACACGTCGATCACCAAGACCGGCGGCGTCGGCACCAACATCGACATCGCGTCCGCATCCACCCCCGCCGTCGGCGCCACGGTCTACCGCCGCGGCTCCACCACCGGCACCCGTTCCGGCCGCGTGACCGCCCTCAACAGCACCGTCAACTACGCCGAGGGTTCCGTCTCCGGCCTGATCCGCACCACCGTCTGCGCCCAGCCGGGCGACAGCGGCGGTCCGCTCTACTCCGGCAGCACCGCCCACGGCCTGACCTCAGGCGGCTCCGGCAACTGCTCCACCGGCGGCACCACCTACTTCCAGCCGGTGGTCGAGGCCCTGAACGCCTACGGAGTCTCGGTCTACTGACAATCCCCACCATCGTCCGGCGTCCCCGCACGGGGGCGCCGGACCTTTTCCGGGTACGCGTCCCACCAGTCCCCCACCGCACCCACCCAGTCCCGCCCCCTCCACCCCTGACGCCCCTCCCGCCGGCGCCCGAAGCCGCCGGCCCCGGCGCCCCCGCACCCCCACCCCACCCGCGCCCCGTGTCATCGCCGCGCCCCGTGTCGCCCCCGCGCCCCCTCGGCCCGAAGAGACGCGAGCCGTAGCCGACGCAGGTCTCCCTGGCGTTTTGGCTGCGTGGGCGACGGCTCGGGGGTGCGAGCCGTAGCTGGCGCAGGTCTCGCTGGCGTTTTGGGTGCGTGGGCGACGGCTCGGGGATGCGAGCCGTAGCTGGCGCAGGTTTCGCTGGCGTTTTGGCTGCGTGGGCGACGGCTCGGCGGTGCGAGCCGTAGTCGGGGCAGGTTCCGGCGGCGTTTTGGCTGCGTGGGCGACGGCTCGAGGATGCGAGCCGTAGCCGGCGCAGGTTCCGCCGGCGTTTTGGCTGCGTGGACTACGGCCCGGACCGCCGGGCCGTAGCTCAGCCCTGTGATCAAGCCGTTCAACCTGCGCCGGCTACGGCTCGGATGACGCCAATGCCGGGTGCTCGTCCTGGCGAGCCGACCGGCTAGGCGACAAATGCGATAAATCGCGATTTGTTCGGGCCGAGCTTCTCGACGGCACCGCCAGGGCACGCTCCGCCCGAGAGCGCGGCCCACCACCGTCAGGCGTCGTGGACGCGGTCCTCGCCTCGGCGGCGGAGGAGCTTCAAGCCCGGCAACCCGGCGATCGCCAAGTGCAGGTCCTCGGTCACTTCGAGCAGTTTGTGCAGATCCGGCCCGACCTGGTCGAGCTTGCCGAGCAGCGGCATCACGTCGTTGACCAGGTGGTCCCGCAGCTGGGGGAGCTGGTCGACCATCCGGATCGCGGCGGTCACCTCGTCCGGTGTCAGCTCGGCGACGAACCGGGCGGCAAGCGGGGCCGCCTGCCGCAGCGTCGGGGCGTAGCCGTTGAGCAGCACGTCCACCTCGCCCGCCACGGCGTCCGCCCGGGCGACGACGGCCTGCGCCTGATCCGCCACCCCGGACGCGGACGTCACGATCCCCCGCGCCGAGTCGGTGAGCCCGGCGACATCGGCCATCGTCCCCGACGCCGCCGCCGTGATCGCCGAGACCTCCCCGACCGCGGAGTGGGCCGCCGCGGTGATGGACGAGACCTCCCCGATCGCGGACTGGGCCGCCGTCGTGATGGACGAGACCTCCCCGACGGCCGACCTGGCCGCCGTCGTGATCGCGCCCACCTCGCCGATCGCGGCCGCCGCGTCACCGACCACGACTCCCGCGGCCTCGGCGGTGACCGAGGCCCGGCGGACCAGGTCGCCGGCGGCCGACGAGATGGTGGCGGCCTCCTCGATCGTGAGGGCGGCGGCGGTGGCGATCGCGCGGGCGTCACCGACGGTGGTCTCGGCGCTGTTCGCCACGAGGGTGACCTTGGTGATCAGCTCCTCGGCCTGGGCGACGGCGGTGCTGACCCGGCCGATCAGGTTCTCGGCCTCGGCGGCGGCCAGATTGACCCGGTTCATCAGCAACTCTGCCTGGCTGATCAGGCCGACCGCGCGTACCGGAATGGTCGCGGCCGTCGCCGCCGTCTCGATCACCTGGCCGATCGCGGACCGGGTCAGGTCGGCGGCGGCTGCGGGAGCCGCCAGCGCGGCGCGGGTGAGGGCCGAGAGGATTGCCATGCCTCCCATCATGCGCCTGCCCCGCACCCGGGATCGGTGACGGAGGGTACGGGCGCGTTGCCACACGGTCGAAAGTCGGGCACTTTTCCCGATTCCACAGGCTTCCGGGCGGCATCGAGGGCCCGGGACACGGCACTATGCATGGGTGCGACGTACCCGGAATCTCATCCTGATGGTGGCCGCCGTCGGCATCCTGGGCGGCGCGGTGCTGGTGGCCAGGGGCATGACCGGCGAGGATTCCGCCGCCGGCGCGGCGCCGCTGGCCGGCGTGTTCCAGCAGGCCCCCGCCTCCCCGTCCGCCTCGCCGACGCCGACCGGCCCGAGCCCGGAGGAACTGGCCGCGCAGGAGCGGGCGAAGCGGGTCAAGGCGCTGAACGCGGCGCTCAAGAAGTACGCGGCCACCGTCCCCGAGTTCTCCGTGGCGGTGCTCGACAAGACCACCGGCGAGACGTACTCCTACCGCGGCGACGAGAAGTACGAGACGGCCAGCGTCGTGAAGGTGCAGGTTCTCGCGTGTCTGCTGCTCACCGCGCAGGACAAGGGCCGCAAGGTCACGTCGAGCGAGGACGCGCTCGCCAAGAAGATGATCCGGTACAGCGACAACGCCGCCACCACGTCGCTCTTCAGCAAGCTGGGCCGGGCGAGCGCGATCAGCGCCTGCAACAAGCGGCTCGGTCTCACCCAGACCCGGGTGAGCAGCTCGTGGGGCCTCACCCGGACCACGGTGAAGGACCAGGTGAAGCTGCTCGACGCGCTCGTCGACGAGAAGGGCGAGCTGACGGCGGCGTCCCGCAAGTACGCGGACACGCTGATGAGCACGGTCGCCGAGGATCAGGACTGGGGCGTCCCCGCGGTCGCGAAGGCGGGGGAGGAGGCGACAGTGAAGAACGGCTGGCTCTCCCGGTCCACCGAGAACGGCCGCTGGATCATCAACTCGGTCGGCCGGGTCACCGACGACGACACGGACGTCTCGATCGCGGTGCTGTCGCATCTGAACAAGACGATGCCGGGCGGGATCACGGTGGTGGAGAAGGCGGCGACGCTAACCCGGACGCATCTGTTGTACTGACCGCACGCCGCCGGGAGAGCCAGGTCATCGCCTGATTGACGATCAGGATCAGCACGACCGCGGCGACGACGCCCTGCCACGGCTCGGGGAAGATCGAGCCGCCGGCCAGCCCGATCGCGGCGTAGACGACCGACCAGAGCGCGCACGCCGGGGCGTTCGCCACCACGAACGTCCGCCAGGGCAGACCGATGAACGCGGCGGCGAGCAGCACCGGCACCCGGCCGCCCGGTATCAGCCGGGACACCAGCAGGACCGGCACCTGCTTCTCCTGCAGGCGGTGCTTGACCGAGGCGAGCCGCTGCTCGTCGCGCAGCCAGCGCAGCCGCCGGGCCAGGGACTCGCCGCCGAGCCGGCACATCGCGTACATCACCAGGTCGCCGGCGTACGCCCCGGCCGCCCCGGCGATCAGGACCAGCACGATGGTGAGCGGCTGGGTGTGGAAGGCGAGGGCGGCGGCGCCGCTCACCGCCGCGCCGGTCGGGACGATCGGCACGATGGCGCCGAACGCCACGATCGCGAAGAGCGAGGCGATGGTGGTGAGTTCCGCGATCACCTCAGCCACCCGCCGGCTCCACGGTCAGCGTCTCGCCGTGGGCCAGCACCCGGACCCGGGTCTCCGGCGCGGTGCGGGCGGCGTGCTCGGCGAACCGCGCGCCGGGCTCGTCGAACATGTGCCGCCGGATCCGGCCCATCCCGGCCGGCCACAGTGTGCCGTAGTGCACCGGCACCGCCCAGGACGCCTTGACCCGGCGCAGCGCCTCGGCCGCGTCCACGGCGTCGAGGTGGCCGTGCGCGCCGAGGGTCGGACCCCAGCCGCCGACCGGGATCAGCGCCAGGTCCAGCGGGCCGATCGCGGACATCTCGTCGAAGAGCCCGGTGTCGCCCGCGTACCAGGTACGGGCGCTGCCCTCGATGAGGTAACCGAGGGCGACGGCTCGTTGTCGCGACCACGGGCCGCGGCCACCGTCGTGCCGGGCGGGGACGGCGCGGACCCGTACCCCCGCAATCGTCGTCTCCTCGCCCGGCGCGACCTCGACCACGCGCTGGGCCGCCTCGCGGCCCAGCGCTTTCGCGGTGAAGGACCCGGCGCCGCGCGGAACCACGAGAAGGGGTGAACCGGGCACGGCTTTGAGCGAGGCGACGTGGAAGTGGTCGGCGTGCAGATGCGACAGCAGCACGGCGTCCGGCGCGCCGGGCAGCACCGGCGACGGGCCGGCCATCCGGCGCAGATGCGCGAGCCGGTCGGTGAGCACCGGGTCGGTGAGCAGGGTGACGCCGGAGTCGGCGAGCCAGACGGTGCTGTGTCCCCACCAGGTGACCGATGTCGTACTCACGACGTAACGGTACTCACCCGCCGTAACGCCCGGCCGCACAGGCGCGCGTACAGGTGCTGGAAGGCCACCGCCACCGGGCCGCCGAGCCGCATCAGGGTCCCGGCCGGCCGGCTGAACGCGGTGACCGTGAACCACACCTGGTCGCGGTCGTCGATCTCGACCTGGAAGGCTTCCTCGCCGGTCGCCGGGTGACCCTGGCGGGTCCCGTACCCGAAGCCGTGCTCGGAGACCCAGACCACCTCGCAGGGCGCGCGCAGCGGGCCCAGGCCCACGGTGAGCCGCACGCCGGGCGCGGCCCGCCCGGCGTCGGTGACGATTCGCGCTCCGGTGGCCCGGTGCATCCGGAAGGTGACGATCGCCTCGCCGGCCCGGGCGAAGACCTCCCGGCCGGCGCCGATCCGGGTGCGGTAGCGCAGGTGGCGGTACCCGGCGGGCAGCGGCCCGGAACGGGTCGCCCCGACGTGTGGATAAGTCAGCTCGGTCACTCCTGCAGTGTGCCTGCCGCACCGCACGGGTCGCCGGGGTGCCGGGCGTCCGGCAGACTGAGCCCTGTGACTGGACCCCGTTCCGCTGTGGTGGTTAACCCTGTCAAGGTGGCCGATCTCGATCATCTGCGTGCCGCCGTCGGCGAGGCCTTGGCGAAGGCCGGCTGGCCCGCGCCGAAGTGGTACGAGACCACACCCGAGGACCCCGGCCGGGGGCAGGCCAAGCAGGCGATCGCGGACGGCGCCGAGCTGGTCTTCGCCTGCGGCGGCGACGGTACGGTGACAGCGGTCGTCACCGCCCTGGCCGGGACCGACACCGCTCTGGCCGTCCTCCCGGCCGGCACCGGCAACCTGCTCGCCGCCAACCTGGGACTCGGCACCGACGCGGCCACCGGGCTGGAGGTGGCGCTGGAGGGCGGCCGCCGCCGGATCGACGTGGGCGTGATCGACGACAGGTGTTTCGTGGTGATGGCCGGCATGGGCTTCGACGCCAAGATGCTGGAGGACACGTCGGAGACCGCGAAACGGCGGATCGGCTGGCTGGCGTACGTCGGCGGCGCCGCCAGACACCTGCTGGACCGCCCGATGCGCGCCCGGATCCGGCTGGACGGCGGCGCGCCGATGCCCCGCCACCCGCGCGCCGTGATCGTCGGCAACGTGGGCCGGTTGCAGGGCGGGGTGCGGCTGCTCAGCAAGGCCGAACCGGACGACGGCAAGCTGAACGTGGCGATCCTCAGCCCCGGGAACCTGGCGCACTGGGCGGCGCTCGCCTGGGCGGTGCTGCGCCGGCAGGACCGGGTGCCGCTGATGGAGACATACACCGCATCGCGTGTGGAGATCTACAGCAACCGGGCACAGCCCCGGCAGCTGGATGGAGATCTGATCGCACCGGGGAAGGTCATGAAGATTCACGTACGGCCGAAAGCGCTGCTGCTCTGTGTGCCGCAGCCGGATGCCGACCCCGACCTGGCGTACGACGCCGGCGCCGTGGCCGAGCGGGCGGAAAAACTTTGAGCAGTACCGAACCGGTCCCCGAGACCCGCACCATGTCCGGGGACGAGCTCTCCGCCGACGACGCGTTCGTGGCGCTGCGGCACTACGGTCGCTGGCCGCTGCTGCGGGACGCGTTCATCCGGTTCCGGTACGGCGACGGCTTCAGCCACTCCCGGGCGTTCGCGCTGCAACTGTGCCTGGCGATCGTGCCGTTCCTGATCGCGCTCTCCGGCCTCGCCACCGACCTCGGGGTGGAGTCCGGCGGTCAGATCGTCGCGGACACCATCATCGGGCTGACCCCGGGCGCCAGCGAGGACGTGGTCCGTCAGCTGCTCGACGACGGCGACAAGACCGAGGAGGCCGGTGAGGTCGCGCTCACGCTCGGCATGATCACCGGCCTGGCCGCGCTGACGACGGCGATGGCGCAGGTGGAGCGCGGCGCCAACCGGATCTACGGGGTGGAGCGGGACCGCCCGGCGATCGCCAAGTACGCGCGAGCCGCGCTTCTGGCGTTCACCGCCGGGCTGCCCGCGCTCTTCGGCTTCCTGCTGCTCGTCGCCGGCCGGGCGGCCGGCGAGTCGGCGGAACGCGAGCTCGGCCTGCCCGGCGGGGTCCGGGTGGCGTGGGACGTGGTGCGCTGGCCGGTCAGCCTGGCGCTGATCGTGTTCGCGGTCGGCGCGCTGTTCCGGTACTCGGCGCGGCGCAAGCAGCCGGCGCTGTCCTGGCTGCTGTTCGGCGCCGTGGTGGCGACGGTGCTCTGGTGGATCGCGAGCCTGCTCCTGGCCGGGTACATCCGGGTGAGTGACAGCTTCGGCGCGACGTACGGGCCGCTGACCGCGATCATGGCGTTGCTGCTCTGGGCGAACCTGACGGGTATCGCGTTCTTCCTGGGCCTGGCGTTCGCCGCGCAGCTGGAGGCGAGCCGGGTGGGCGCCCGGCCCGCGCAGGAGGACCAGTGGGAGCCGGAACCGGACATCCCGGCACAACGGGAACCCGGTGTACCGGTTGAGTCGTCCGGGTAAGAACGGCGCGTGGCGCAGATGGATGACACCCGAGTGGTAGAGCGCACCGGCTGGGCGCCGGTCCGGCACTTCGCCGAGCGCAGCGTGCTCGGCTTGATCGCGGTGCTGGCGGTCGGCCTGGGCTTCGGCGTGCTGTTGCTGCTGGTCCGGTTCCACTGGGGACCGCTGCAGAGCCTGGACCGCTCGGTGGCGGACGGCCTGAACCGCTGGGCGTCCGGCTCCGAGACGGTGGTCGCCGTGCTGCGGCAGATCTCCTCGGCCGGCGGGCGCGGCTTCATGATCCCGCTGGTCGCGCTGCTGGTCCTGATGCTGATCATCCGGCGCCGGCCGCGCCCGGCGCTCTACCTGGTGGTCACCGGCGCGGGCGCGCTGATCCTGGACCCGTCGCTCAAGGCGCTCGTCGGCCGGCTGCGCCCGGTGGTCGAGGTGCCGGTCGCGCAGGCGCCGGGCAACAGCTTCCCGAGCGGGCACGCGCTCGGCTCGATGGTGGTCTACGGGATGATCGTGCTGGTCTTCCTGCCGGCCGTGCGGCGCCGGTGGCGGCCGTTCTTCGTCGGCGCCGCGGCGGTGCTGGTCGCGGCGATCGGGTTCACCCGGATCGCCCTCGGCGTGCACTTCCTCTCCGACGTCCTCGCCGGGTGGCTGCTCGGCGTGGCGTGGATCAGCGCGACCGCGTACGCGTTCCGCATGTGGCGCCGCGAGGCCGGGCGCCGGAATCCCGATCACGCCGGCCAGACGCTCACCGACGGCCTGGAGCCGGAGGCCGGCCCCGACCTGCGCCTGGCGCCCGCCGAGGGTCCGGTCCTGCCGCACCCGTGGGCCAAGGCCGCCGAGATCCTGGTCGGCTGGGTGTTCGTCTTCGGCCTGCTCTACCTGGTCGGATACACGGTCACCCGGTGGACGCCGGGCTTCGACACCGGGTTCGTCGAGTGGCTGCAGACGTTCCGCACCGAGCGCCTCGACAAGTGGAGCTGGGCGTGGAGCAAGGCCGGTGACACGCACGCGATCCTCTTCATCTCGCTGATCTTCTGCCCGCTCGCGCTGGCGCTCTGGCGGCAGTGGCGTCCGGTGCTGTTCCTGGTGCTCACCATGGTCGGCGAGCTCACCCTGTTCCTCTGCGCGTCGGCCGCGGTCGGCCGTCCGCGCCCGCCCGTCGAGCAGCTCGACGGCCAGATGCCGACCTCGTCGTTCCCGTCCGGCCACATCGCCGCGACGATGTGCCTCTGGGCCGCCATCGCGATCATCACGATGGCCCGGATCCGCCAGCCGTGGCGCTGGATCTTCCCGGCCCTCGCGGTGATCATGCCGCTCGGCGTGGCGCTCTCCCGCATGTACCGGGGCATGCACCACCCCACCGACATGCTCGGCGCCGCGATCCTCACCACCGCCTGGATCACCGTCCTCTGGTTCACGATCCGCCCGAACGCGCACCCCGCGTCGGCCACCGAGGCGGCGTCGGAAGCTGTCGCCGTGACCGGTTCCGATCGCCTCGAGCCGGCCCGCTGATGCTGCGGTTCCTGACCTGGAACATCCGCACCGGCGGAGGGGATCGCCTTCCGGCGATCATCGAGGTGGTCAAGGCCGAGCGCCCGGACATCCTGGCGGTCCAAGAGCTTCGCGATTTCGACGGGTACGGGGGACAGCGGCTCGCTGCTTTCGCCGATGCCACCGGCATGACGCCGCACCTGTCCCGCTCGGCGTTCGGTCAGCCGGTCGCGGTGCTGGTCCGCCCGCCGCTGCGGATCACGCGCCGGTCGAGCGTCCGCTGGCGCCTGCACCACGCGGCGGCCGCCGTCACGGTGCCGACCGGAGCCGGCCCGCTGACCGTGGTGAGCACCCACCTCAACCCGTTCTCCCCGTACCGCCGGATGCGCGAGGCCCGCTGGCTGGCCGCCCGCCATGCCTCCCGCGCCGGTCTGGTCCTGATCGCCGGTGACCTCAACGGCCTGGCGCCGGGGGAGGACCACGCGGCGGCGCTGGCGGAGCTGCGCCCCCGCTACCGCCCCCGCCACGTGAGCCCGTCGTCCGGCGCGGCGGACACCCGCGCGGTCAGCGCCTTCCTGGAGGCCGGCTTCGCAGATCTGGGCCGCGACGCCGGCGCCACCGTGCCCACCGCGGGCCTGGGCGGCCGGGAGTTCGGCCCGATGCGCCTCGACTACCTGCTGGCCAGCCCCCCGCTGGCGGCCCGCGCCGGCGACCCGCACGTCATCCGCGGCGACGTGACGGATCACGCGTCCGACCACTACCCGGTCCGGGTGGATCTGGACATACTCGGCGGATGAGCATCGCGTTCCCCGAACCGACAGCCCCCGCCACCGACCGGGCCGAGGTCTTCGTCCGCTACCTGGACTACTACCGGGAGACACTGCTGGCGAAGGTGGCGTCGCTGCCATCCGCCGAGCTGCGCACCAGCCGCCTGCCTTCCGGCTGGACCCCGCTGGAGCTCGTGAAGCACCTGCGCCACGTGGAACGCCGCTGGATGGAGTGGGGTTTCCAGGGCGGCGCCATCCCCGACCCGTGGGCCGACCGCCGCGACGACCGCTGGCACGTGGACCCCGCGGAGTCCCTGGCGGACCTGACCGCCCAGCTGCGCGCCCAGGGCGAACACACCGCGACAGTGGCACGCGGCACCCCCTTGGACGCCGTCGGCGAGCCGGGCCCCCGCTGGGACGGCGCCGGCCCGGCCTCCTTGGAGCGCGTCCTCTTCCACCTGCTCCAGGAGTACGCCCGCCACACCGGCCACATCGACATAGTCGCCGAACTGGCAGGCGCCCCCACCGGCAAGTAATCGCCACCCGCCACGAGTCACCCGCCACGAGTCACCCGGCGTCCCGTCACCCGGCGTCCCCGGCTCCGAGGTGAAGCTTGCGCTTCGCGGAAACCTGCAGGTCCCAGAGCCCTTACAGAATTCCGCGGAGCGCAAACGCACCACCCAACCCATCACGGAGAGTGACAAAGCCCCCGCGAGGGCGACCAGCAGCGCACCGTGACCGACTCGCTCAGCGTGCGCGGGCAGCCAGCGTGGCGAACCGGCCCGGCCCCGCGCCGGTCCCGGCGGCGAGCCGCGCCGGCCCGCACCCGTCAGAACCGGACAACCCCGGGACTGCCAGACCTGCGGTTGGAAACCGACCCGCCCGTACCGGAGAAAGATGCCACATATCCCGCGATGGCATCCGCGCTGCGCCGCCCCGACGTCGTCATCACATTGTGCGCCGCGAGGGGAATCGTGACCGCCACGCCGCCGGTCGCACCGGCGACGCTCGCCCGCCACCCCAGGGGCGCGATCGGATCCAGCCCGCCCCCGAGGACCAGCGGACGCACCCGCAGTCGCCGCAGATCGTCCTCGATCCGGTTCCGGACCGAGTGACCGACTGTCGCGAGCACCCGCCGCGGGCCCGCCACCGCCACATCCCGGAGGATCATCGGGGCCTGGGAGGGCGCTTCCACGAGCATGTCCACCAGGAACCGGCGGACCAGGCCGATCCGGGAACGGGCCAGCGGATCGGTGGTGGGCCCGGCCAGCACGAGCCCCGCCACCAGGGCGGGCCGCTCGGCGGCGAGGCGCGCGACCACCTCGGCCCCGAACGAGTGACCGGCCAGGCAGACCGGCCCGAGCCCGAGCGCGTCCAGCCAGGCGCCCAGGTGCGCGGCGTGCCGGGTGACGTCCCAGGCGGCCGGCGGCTTGTCGCTGCGGCCGAAGCCGGGCAGGTCCGGCACCAGCACCGGATGCCGGCCGGCCAGGGCGCGGGCGGTCGGCATGAGATAGCGGTGGGAGACCGCGAGACCGTGCACCAGCACCACCGGCAGACCCGCCCCGGCTGTGCAGAAACGGTCGTGGGTGCGGAGGCCGGAAACGGTGACCAGGCGGCTGCGGAAGATCGGCACGGGTGTCTGCTACCCGCAGGCGTCGGTCCTCACCCGGTCGCGGCCGCTGCGCTTCGCGGCGTAGAGGTTGCGGTCCGCCTGGGAGAGCAGCGCCGAGAACGTCCCCCGGCCGTCCGGGGTGGTCGTCACACCCACGCTCGTGGTGACCGGGAGGGTGCCGGTGATCGGCTCCCAGGCGTGCGCGCGGATCCGCAGCCGGAGCCGCTCGCAGCGCTCTTCCGCCTCGTCCGCCTCGACCCCCGGATAGATGAGCAGGAACTCCTCGCCACCCATCCGGGCCGCCATGCCGGACGGGCCGGCGGCCTCCTCCAGGAGCTCGGCGATGTGCTGCAGGACCGTGTCGCCCGTGGTGTGCGAGAACGTGTCGTTGACCCGCTTGAAGTGGTCCAGGTCGACGATGGCGAGGGAGAGCGGGCGGCGCCGGGCGGCGGCTTCCAGGAGCAGGGCCGGCACCCGTTCGTTGATGTAGCGGCGGTTGTAGAGGCCGGTCAGCGCGTCCCGGTGGGCCATCTCGCGGAAGTGCTCGCTGACCCGGCGTGCCTCGTTCGCCTCGAAGACCGCCTGCAGCGCGCGGGCCCGGGCGTCCCGCTGCGCCGAGTGCAGCGCGGCGGACTCGGCGTGGAAGGCGCGGTGCTCCTCGTACGCCTCGGCGAACCGCCCGGTCGCCGCGTACAGCGCGGCCTGCTCCTCGCGGACCCGGGCGCTGACCGCGGCCAGCTCCCGTTCGGCGCAGAGCTCGCGGGCCGCGTCGAGCGCCTCCTGCGCGGCGTCGTACCGGCCGCTGCGGCGGCGGGCCAGGGCGAGCGTGAGCAGGCATTCAGCGACGGCGTCGCCCTCGTTCGCGGCGACCTGGTCGGCGAGCACCGGCAGCAGCAGCTCCTCGACGGCGTCGTATCGGTCGCCCATCAGCTCGACCCGGGCCATCGTGTCGACCTCGTTGGCGCCGAACCGGTGCCCGGTCCGCTGCTGGATCTCCCGCATCTGCTCGACCAGCAGCCGCGCGGACGGCTCGTCGGCCAGCTCGAACGCGCTGTACGCCAGGTTGTTCAGCACGAGCAGGGTCAGCTCGGTGTCACCGGCGGTCGCCGCCAGGGCGAGGGCTTCCCGGGCCCGGCGCTCGCCGTCCATCGGCGAGCCGCCCTCCTCCAGCGCGACGGAGAGCGACAGCAGGTGCCGCGCGCGCACGTTGCCCGGCACGTCCTCGGGCAGCATGGCGACGCTCTGCACGGCGTGGGTCAGGCCCTCGGAGAAGTCACCGACGGCCCGGTAGAAGATGGAGAGCTCCCGGTGTGCCCGGGCCAGCACGTAGGGCGCGTTGTTCTGCTCCGCCCAGGCGCGCACCTGGTGGGCGAGCTGGCCGCCCTCGCCGGTGCGACCCTCGCGGAGCAGGACCGCGGCGTGCAGCAGCAGGGCACGCTGCGCCAGCTCGTCGGCGCCCAGCTCGCGGGCCTGCCGTTCGAGCTCCGCGGCGGGGGCCCGGACGGCGCGGAACTGCGACATGGGACGGCCCTCGAGCTCCTCGACGGCGCGTTCCAGCGCGTCGAGGGCGGGGACCCAGCTCGCCGTTTCCGTCGTCACTGGCCCTACTTTCCCTTGGTAGCCGTGACGTCCAACACTGCGGCGGCTCGGTGGCAGGACGGGTTTCGCCCGGTTGCGAAAGGGTTGCGACTCACCGGTTCGTGCAGACCGCTGCGGAGTCGGCGATCCGGTCGGCGCTGTACTCGACGGCGACCCGGAAGCAGTAGTTCGCCGTGCCGCTGAGGCTGTAGACCATGTAGTCGGCGGCCCCGGCCGGCAACTCCTGGAACTTCTTCGGCTCGGCGCCGTCCTTGCCGGCGGCCACGTGCACCGGCCCGCCGGCGCCCGCCGGGTACACCCACTCCAGCGCGACGCTGTCCCCGTTGTCGCGCAGCCGCAGGTTCTGCGGCGCGCCGGGCTCGCCGGCGGCGGTGGTCTTCTCGGCGGGGGCGGGTGCGGCGGGAGCGGATGCGGCGGGGGAGGGCAAGGCCGGCGCCGGTGCGGAGGCGGCGGGCGCGGCCTGCTGCCCGGTGGCGCCGTCCGCGTCCGGCAGGGTCAGGATCACCACGGCGGCCGCGGCGGCGACACCGCCGGCCAGGACGGCGGCGAGCAGCAGGGGGTGCGCTGAGCGGTTCCGCTGCGGCTCCTCCGGGGGTACCGGCGGAGCCGTGCCCACCGGCGCCGGTTTCCCGTCCTCGTCGTAGTCCGGGGCGCGGCGCCCGGGCAGGGGTGGCGGCGTGTCCGCCCGCGCGTGCCGCCCGGTCAGGTCGCCGGGCAGCCGGTGCACGTCGCTGAGATAGAGCGGCTGCTGGTAGACGGTCCCGTTGGGGTCGGTGGGCCGGTCGTCCGGGGCGGGCATGCCGGGCGCCTCGGCGGGATAGGGCGGCGGCGTCGCCGGCCCCGGGTCGCTGACCGTGGGCCGGCGGGGGAACGGCCGGAACGGTGTGCCGCCGTTCTGCCCGCCGGGCTGCTCGGCCGCGCCGCAGGCGTGCCGGCCGGAGGGTTTGGCGGTGGACAGCCGCGCGGCCTGCTCGGCCAGCGGATGGTCGGACGGCAGGTGCCGCGAGCTCAGCTCCTGCGCGAGCGCGAGATGCTCGGCGGCCTCGGCGTCGCGGCCGCACTCGCGTTCCATGGCGCCGAGCCGGGCCAGCATCTTGATGCCGGCGGGCGCGGCCTCGCCGTGCGCCTCCCGATGCAGCCGCCAGGCCCGGGCGAGCCGGGCGCGGGCCGGCCCGCAGTGGCCGGCCGCGTGCTCGGCGATCGCCAGGTCCGCCTCGGCGGCGAGCACCCGGGGCGCCTGCGGGCCGTCCAGCCGGGCGAGCTCGCCGACCAGGTCGTGATAGACGAGCGCGGCCCGCCCGTGCTGGCCGATCCGCTGGAGCACTGCCGCGTGGGTCGCGGCCGCCGCGATCGTGCGCTCGTCGCGGGGACCGTGCAGCCGCTCCTCGGCGGCGTGCGCGAACGCCGCCCAGAGCCGGGCGGCCTGCGGGTCGCCGAGCGCGATGAGCACCCGCGCGTGCAGGGCGGCGGCGATGGCGAGGTCGGCGGTGGCGCGGCGGGGGTCGGCGTTGGCGTCGCGCAGCACCCGGTCCAGCAGTGCCCGGGCGCCCGCGAGGTCGCCGGCGGACGAGAGCGTCTGCGCCTGGGCGGTGAGTTCGGCGAGCGGAGGGGCCATGTGTCTCATAGTGCTCGGTTGAATACCGTAGGTACAAGTTTCGAGCTGCTCAGTGGACAGGGTAGAAACGCGGTATGTCCCCGATCGGCACTGTGAAACGCGAACTCCTGGTCCGCCACCTGCAAGCCTGGGCGGCCGGTGCGCTGCACCGGGCCCGGCGGGCAACCTATGTGCACGGCTACGCCGACGCGGACGGCGGTGATGCGGCCGAGACCGCGGTGCGGATTCTCGCCGATCTGCCCGACCTGGCCCGTGGCCGGGAACTGTCCATGGTGGCGCTCGGCGACGACGTCACCGGAGTGGGTGAACGGCTCGTGGCGGCTCAGCGCGCCGCGGGAACGGCGTCCGGGCTCGCGGTTCTGCCGGTGGGCGGTGGCACCGACGCGCGGCTCGCTGTCGCGTTGAAGGCGGCCGGGGCGGCACACGTACCCCTGCTGGCCTTTCTCGACGCGGCGAGCGCGAGCGAACCGCCCGCCGCGTCCACCGTCGCGGCCGTGGCCGCCGGCAAGCCCGCCGAGGTCCTGCTGGCGCTCGCACCCGGCGTCGCGGTCGAGCCCTATCGCCGGATCGGATTCCCGCTGGTCACCGCGGCCGAGCTGGCGACCGGCGAGGAGCCCGGCGAGGTGCTGATCTTCGCTACCACGTCCGGGAAGAGTCTGGAGAGCTTCAAGGAGGCGCTCTGGGCGGTCGACGAATTCGCCGGGGTACGGCTACGCGACCCCGGCGACCCGGAACGACACCTGATCGACATCTCGCTCACGCCGCACCCCGGACCGCTGCGCCGCGAGCTGCTGGCACACCTGTCCGGCGTGGGCACCGCGACGGTGACCGAACTGCGCACGTTCACGATGACCGAGACGGTCTACCGGGCCGCCGACGCGACCCGGGTCCTGCACGCGCTCGTCGATGCCGGGGCGGTCACCCGGCGGCCGGAACACGGCCGCCTGGGTGGCGACGTCGAGATATCGCTGCCGTCACCGGCTGCGTGACTTGTCCTGCTTCCACGACATCGGGCCGGGCAGGTCCACGCGGTGCGCGCGGGTCTTGGAGTTCCAGGACCAGCGGCCGATCTTGAGGCTCCACGACGAGTAGCCGTTCTCGGTGAAGTTCAGGATCAGCGGGCCGAACTTCTTGCGGCTGCGGAACACGAGTCCCATCGGATCGGTCTCCCATCTCGTTGTGCGGATGGGCGGACGATTCCCGCCGGGCCGGATTCACAAACGTCAGCGTGGTTGCCAGGCGTCCGGGCGGGTGGTCAGTTTCCGGACGTGCGCCGGCATCCGGCCGCTGAGGAGCTCGGCGAGGCTGACCTCGTCGAGGACCTCGCGGACCGCCGCCCGGACCGCGACCCAGAGGTTCGGCAGGTTCTCGGCGGCTCCGGTGTACTGAGTCTCCTCCGGACGCAGGCCGCGCACGCCGGCGAGCGGCCCGTCGACGGCCCGGATGATCTGGCCGACCGCGACGTCCCGTGGCGGATGCGACAGCGTGTAGCCACCTTCGGCGCCACGCTGTGCCCGCACCACGCCGGCGCGGCGAAGGTCGGCGAGCACGGCCTCGAGGAACTTCCGAGGCATCTCTTGTTCTTGGGCAATGGCCTGAGCGGACATCAGAGCGGGATAGGCCTGCGCCAAACTGAGGGCGGCCCGGACCGCGTAGTCACCGCGCGCGGAGATCTGCACCTGACTATCATGCCCCGCCCATGCACCCCCGGCCGCATATACCCCAGGGGTTTATGGGAATTACGGGCTGATGAACACCGTCAGTCAGAGGGGCGTCGCTGACCGGGTATCCCGCCGCCGGACTGCTCGTCGACGTAGCGCCCGCGGAACTGGCCGGGGCTCAGGCCGGTCTCCCGGTGGAAGAACCGGCCGAAGTTGGTCGGCTCCCCGAACCCCAGGTTGCGCCCCACCTCGGCGACCGACAGCGAGGTCGCGGCGAGCAGCCGCCGCGCCTGCAGCGCGACGCGGTCGTCCACCACCTGCTTGGCGGTCCGGCCGGTGATCGCGAGGCTGGCGCGCGTCAGGGTACGCACGGAGCAGCCCAGCTCGGCCGCGTAGTCCTCCACCCGGCGGGTCTGCGGATACCCCACTTCGAGCCGGCGGCGGAACCGCTCGAAGGTCCGGCTCTCCACATGCCCCGGCGATTCCGGTGCCGGGTCGAGGAGGCTCAGCCGCAGCAGCAGCGCCGCGAGCTGATGCCGGAGCAGGGCGGCCGCCGTCGTGCCGGGCGGCCCGGCCGCGTCGCGGACCAGGCTGTCGAACTCGGCCCGGTCGGTCAGCGGAACCGGGCGGCGGGCCGGTCCGCCGGGATCGTCGGGCGCCAGACCGGGGAGATCGTCCGGGCCGAACAGGCCGGGCCGGAAGACGATCGTCGTGGTCTCGTGCTTGCCCGGTTCGACCCGAAGCGCCTGTCCCGGACGGATCCAGAGCAGCGTTCCGGGCTCGCAGCGGTGGACGGTGAAGTCCACTTCGGCGACGAGCGGACCGGTAACGGTCAGCAGGAGGGCGTGATGTGCGAGGAGTCCGGTGACGGCGCCTGCGGTCACCGGAAGGGCGCAGCCGCTGATCCCCGCCCAGTCGGGCAGGGTGTACGCGTGCGCCGTATCGGCGGAAGTCATTGCGGGCATCGCGCCGACGGTAACTGTCAATGACCGTCTACGCACTCTTTAGTGATCTGAGTGCGGTATTTGTCCGTTTTCCGGCTCGGTATTAGCTATATGTTCGATTCCGATTTCTTTTCGGAAATACGCCTTTTTATATGGATAAAGGGAGACCCGCCACGGACCGGCAGTGTCCGGGCGGGTCGCCCTTTGATCGCTGTGCTGGTGCTCCTCTATCGACCCGCCAGCAGCCTGTTGACGGCCGCGTCGACGTCCAGGTGATCCGACTCGCGCCCCCGCGGCACCACCACGTAGGTGCGCCGCAGGAACCGGACCAGGACGCTGCGCGGCACCTCGAACAAGGCGTTGCCGTCCGGCGACGACAAGGCCAGGGCGACGAAATCGCCCCGCGGTGTAGCCCACGGCCACACCCGGACGTCGCCGATCCCTGCGGGCTCATCGAGCCCGGTCACGAGCAGTTCCCGCGCGAAGGACCAGCTCACGGCTTCCCCACCGGCTGATTCTGCGTGGAACAACACGTGGACCGCGTACGGGTCGGCTGGGTCGTACCGCAGACTGGCGCGCACGGGCAGTGCCGTCGCGTCAGGCGCTACGAGCCGCAGCGAGGTTTCGACCTCGACGGTCGTTGGACGAATGGTACTCATGGACGAACTCCCCCCGGCACCGCTGCGAGGCTGGTGAACCCCGCGTTTCCCATACTCAGGTGATCCCTGTCGTTACGCTCCGCCATACGCTGATCTCACCCAGTAGTGGGAAGACGGTTCCGAAAACGCCACCGCGCAGGACGCAAAGCGATATCTTGTCCTGTTCTGCCCAGGTACTCGGTTCCGCCCGGCGTCGGGTGGTCCAGCAGTTGACTTACTCCGGTAACGTCCATTTCTCCCGGGTGGTGACGGGGCTCCGGGACACTGGGGGATGAAATGGGTCCAAAAACGGACGACAGGGCTTCAGACGTGCGTGTGCTCGACCGTATCCGGTCCAACTCGACGGGGCGGCTCGCTCTCAAGATCGGTGTAGGGATCCTCGGTGGCCTGGTCGTGGCCGTCGGCATCGTGTTGATCCCGTTCCCCGGCCCCGGCTGGGCGATCGTCATCCTCGGCCTGGCGATCCTCGCCATCGAGTTCCACTGGGCCCGCGGTGTCCTCGCGTTCACCAAGCGCCACGTGCAGAACTGGACCCACTGGATCGGCCGGCAGACCCTGCCGATCCGCGCCCTCGTCGGCCTGGTCGGCCTGATCTTCATCTGGGCGGTGGTGTGGGCGAGCGTCCGGGTCAGCTTCGGGGTGGACCTGGTGCAGGTCGCGCTGGACTGGCTGGGGACGCGCTGACCCGGGTCCGGGGCCGGTTCGCGTCTGATTCTGGTTCGCGGCACGCTGACCCCTGGTTCGCGCGAGAGGGAACCCGTCTAGTAGAGTTCCATCTCGTTGAGGGCGATTAGCTCAGCGGGAGAGCGCTCCGTTCACACCGGAGAGGTCACTGGTTCGATCCCAGTATCGCCCACAAGTATTCCTAGCTGCGAAAACGCTCGGCCTTGTGAACCACTAGGCCGAGCGTTTTGTCATGCTTGTGGGAGCAGATTGGGAGCAGCGCCTTGACTCCCCAACATGCCTCCTCCGAGGAGGCTCGCTGACGGGAACGTCGGGCAGCGTTCGACAGCGCCGGAGTGCTTTCAAGGTTCTCGTACGGCGGTGACCGCTCCTATCGTTGCTCCCGTGACCACCACCTGCTTTGCGAAGTGGTCAGGTACTGCGCCGGATGGCGCTGTTTGGTGCCGTACGCCGTTCGGCGGCGGTCAACAGCGTCGCCCTGGTTTGACTCGCCTGTGGTGTTGCTCGAGTCCCGGCCGCGCTGGCTGACCCCTACTCGGCGGCAGGAGCGGTCTGCGGCTCGCCGAAGGGTCCGATCCTCGGAGGCTGGGTCAGCAAGCCCGTACTGCATGGTCGTCTGGGTGGTGATAATCGTGACCTTCTGGTACCCCACGCTGTACAACGCCGCACGCGGTCACCTGCCGGGCCCGCGCCGGGTCACCGATCTGCTGCTACGCGGGCACAGCGCCGTGCCGCTACTGTGGCTGCTGATACCCACCGCACTCATCGGCGTCCGCTCTCTGGGACTACTGGCGCACGCTGCTATGACCAGCGGGACAATGCCGCGGCCTCTTCAGTAGTCGCTGGGCGGAAAGAACAGTCGTGCCAGGTCGTACCAGGTCGTCCAGAAAGCTGGTAGAGGGCCCTCGTACATGTTGCTGATCAGTCCTGCGATGTAGAGCCCGGTGACCGGGATGAGTAACAGCGCTGGGACGGCGAGGATCACTAAAGTTGCCCGCGGCCGGCGGCGGCCGAGAAAGTACGTTGCGGCGGCTCCGACGAGTGCTCCCGCCACGGCGCCGATCAGCATGCCGAGGGTGGCTCCAGCGGTGGGGCGGTAGAAGGTCACCACCGAGCCGATCGTGTCATGGGTGTAGGCGATGGCGAGGTCGCCACGCTTGGCGCTCCAATTGTCGCAGGAGTAGCCGGTCACGGTCCGGAAGTCCACCCAGCCGCTGCGAGTTGCGCCGGTGCGGGCCTGGTCGTCGAGTCGGCACTCGTCCGGGCTGGGGCCCGGCTTGCCTTCCTCGCGTTCGTAAGAGATCGACACGAACCCGGTTCCGGCTTGCTCGTCACCGAGGGGTGAGCCGTACAGGTAGTCGCGGCGGTCTCGCTCGCCTGCCGGGATGACTCCGGGCAGGATCTCCTGCGTCAGGCGTAGTGCCTCGGCGTCGGTCGGTAGCGGGCGGGGGTCGAGACTGCCGACCCAGGATCCGGCGGTGGCGCCGATGATGCCGAGGAGTAGTGCGCCGAGCACCACTCCTGCTCCGCGGAGCCATGTACGCACGGTGCTACCGACTTTCATTTGAGGGCCTTGGCGTGGCCTCAGCGTAAAGATGATCTTCCAATTCTAAGGCAGCCGAAGGGGTCATTGTGTTTGCCTGTGCGGCCTCTCTGAAGGCCTGGATGGATGAGCCGTAGTTGATCAATGCATCGCTACCCTCCAAGATCCACTTAGGTCTGGAGACACATTGGAGAGAAGTTCACGGGGGCGGGTCCGACGCCGGAACCATGCCGGCCGTTCCATCGCGGCTGCGCTGGTAGCAGGACTCATCGTCACACTGACCGATCAGGTGACACTGCAAGCCGCGACGGCATCCCCCACCGCCCCGCCGTCGCCTGCTCCTGTCGTGGAACGCGCCGATCAGACCTCCGCACTGATCACTGCCCGGCTGACCGGCAACAAGGTGAAGATCACCGGGTTGACCTCGGAAACGTCGGAGTACTTTGCGCTGCCGTCCGGGCAGGTGCAGGCCACGATCCATACAGGCATCGTGCGGATGCGCCGCGGGGACGGTTGGCTGCCGGTCGACCTGTCCCTGAGCCGCGATGTCGACGGCACCATCGCGCCGGTGGCGCACCCCTTCGACCTCGAAGTGTCCGGGGCGAAAGGTCAAGGCACCCACGAACTCGCGGCGGTTGGCCTGGGCGCAGACCGGCTGTCGGTCGGCTGGACGGGACCGCTGCCGGAGCCTGTCCTGGAGGCCAACAAGGCCACCTATGTGGAGGCGCTGCCCGGTGTCGACGTAGTCGTCGAGGCGACCCGCGAGGGTGTGGAGACGTTCGCCGTCGTCAAGACGCCCGCCGCAGTCGACCAGGTATCACAGCTGAAGATGCCGATCACCGGCCCGAACGCCGCCGCGGTGCACAGCGACGAGTACGGCAACATCGCCTTCAAGGACGCCAAAGGCCGGGTCGTGGCCCGGACCCCCGCCCCGGAGATGTGGGACGCCCGCCGCGACGCCCACGGCGAGCCGATCAACCGTCGAGCGGTCGGAACCGCCACAGCGAAGCGTGCCGCGCGGCAGGGCCTACAGCGCGGTGTGGACCTGACCCTCAGCCCGGACCAGCAGTGGCTCACCGATCCGGCACGTGAGTTCCCGATCACCATCGACCCGCAGATCAACCCGGTGGCGACCGTCTTCGACACGTATGTCAAGAAGGGCGACACCGCCGCTAACGGCGGCAACAACGACCTACAGCTCGGCTACCTCGCCGATGGCGTGACCCGGTCTCTGATCCGCTGGAACACCAGCGCACTCGTCGGCAAGCAGATCACCTCAGCGACCGCCTACTTCTGGAACTGGTGGTCGCCCTCGTGCACCGCCAAGTCGTGGGAGATCTGGACGACTGGACCCATCAACGACGGTGTGCTCTGGAGTAACCAGCCGGCGTGGAACACCAAGGAAGCCACGTCGACCACCACCAAGGGATATAACTCGTCGTGCAATGACGGCTGGGCGCCGATCACGGCGACCAGCTTCTTCCAGCGGGCGGCGACAGCCGGTGACACCCGCGCCGACATGGGCATCCGTGCCACCTCGGAAACCGACGCCGCATCTTTCAAGCAGTTCCGGTCACGCAATGCCGTAGACGCTGCCCAAGTGCCGTACGCAGTCGTCAACTACAACTCCTACCCGGTGCTCGGCGCCCGATCGACGTCGCCGAGCTCGCCGTGCACGACCGGCACTGGACGCCCCTACATCTCGTCGAAGACGCCGACGCTCAAGGCAGTCGGCACCGACACCGACGGATCCAAGGTGAGCGCTCAATTCGAGTGGTCAACCACGGCGGGAACGGTGATCGGCACCGCAACGAGCGCGCAGGCCGCGTCCGGCTCGGCGTTGAGCGCTGCCGTCCCAGCCGGCGCCTTCGCCGAAGCCGGTTCCTACCGGTGGCGGGCGCGGATCAGTGACGCGTCGGTATGGTCGCCATGGTCCTCCTACTGCGAATTCACCATCGACGCCACCGCGCCATCGGCTACGCCCGTCGTCTCCTCCACGGACTTCCCGGCGGGAGCCTGGTCGAAGGCGGCCGGCCAGGCGGGTTCGTTCACGCTCGCGCCCGGCGGCGTTCCCGACGTCTCGTCCTACCTCTACGGACTCGACACCAACCCGCCGGCCACCACGGTCAACCCGACCGCGCTCGGCGGCTCCACGACCGTGTCGATCACCCCACCGACCGACGGCCCGCACACCCTCTATGTGCGCAGCCGCGACCGAGCCGGCAACCTCTCCGGCGTCACCAGCTATCAGTTCGCGGTCGGCTCCAGCGGCGTCACTTCACCGAAGGACGGCGACCGCACGGCCGGCGAGGTGGTGCTGACGGTGTCGGCGCCGACCAACTCCACCGGCGTCCGCTACCAGTATCGACGCTCGGACATGGACCCCTGGACTGATGTTCCGGCTGCCCACGTGAAACGGCGCTCGAACGGCGCCGCGGTCACCTGGCCGGTAGCGATGACCGCCGGAGCGGCACCCGAGCTGGTCTGGAAAGCGACCGACACCGTCACCGACAGCCCGATCCTGAAGATTCGTTCGGTGGTGACCTCGGCCACCGGCGAGTCCGCGTCGGCAGCGGTGCGTATCGTCGTCGACCGATCAGCGGGCAAGGCCACCAGCGAAGCGGTCGGACCAGGTTCGGTGAATCTGCTGACCGGGGAATATCTGATCAGCGGCGACGACGCCGACGTCTTCGGTATGGGCCTGACCCGCGTGGCGTCCTCACGGGATGCCACCCTCGGCGCGCAGAGCGGACCAGCATCGATCTTCGGTCCGCAGTGGGGCTGGGGATACGCCCCTGGCAACGTCCAGGCGACATGGCTTCGCAAACCGACCGCGACGACCGTGGAGATGGTCTCCTCCGGCGGATCGACACTTGCGTTCGCGCAACGCAGCACCGGTGGGTGGGAGTCGGAGCCAGGCTCAGCCGACATGGTTCTCAGCTACGACGCCACCGGCGACCGATTCACCGTCACCAACAGCAAGAGCGGCGACCAGGCGACGTTCGCCAAGGTCGCCGGTGCACCGAACGTCCATGTCATGGTCTCGTCCTCGACGCCGGGTCAGCACTCGACATACGCCTTCCAACACGACGCGTTCATCGGCGCTGACGGGATTGCCCGCCCTCGCCTGCGCAAGGTCGCCGCGCCCACCAGCGCCTCCTCATCAGCGACGTGCCTGAGCACCCCGTCGACCGTGGGCTGCCGCGTCCTGGAGATCGAGTACGCCGCCACCACGACGGCCACTACGGCGCAGACCGGTGACTACACCGGCCGGGCCAGCCGCATCCACCGGTGGCTGACCGCACCGAATGCCGCGGCCGCCACCCGCACCACGATCACCCAGTACGCGTACGACCAGACGGGCAACCTGCGCGAGGTGTGGGATCCGCGATCGAGCCCTGCCCTGAAGGTCACCTACGCCTACGACACGGCCGGACGCGTCACCGGGTATGCCGATCCGGGGCAGCTGCCCTGGACGTTCACCTACGGCCCCGCAGGCGCCCGCGTCGCCGGCGCCGGAACGCTGCTCGCGGCTTCGCAGCCCACCCTGCGAGCTGGTACGGCCAATGTGGTCGACGGCACCGCAAGCACGTCCATCGTCTACGACGTGCCCACCGCACGCACCGAAGGCGGCCCGTATGACGTGCGCAGCACCGACGTCGCCGCCTGGGGCCAGCAGCAGCCGCCGCAGACCGCGGTGGCGATCTTCCCCGCTGACGCGGTACCGGCGAGCAACACCGGTCGCGGCGCCCTGTCCAGTGGCGCATACACCCGTGCCACCGTCCACTACCTGGACCGCAACGGTTTCCAGGTCAACCTCGCTGAGCCCGGCGGACATATCTCCGCCACCGACTACAACAGCACCGGCGGGGCCATCCGTACCCTGACGGCGGGCAATCGGACGCTGGCACTCGGCTCCGGTGCGGACGCCCAGAGCCAGCTGGTCGAACTAGGCCTCGAGCCGCTGCCGAGCGCACAGCGGGCAGTGATGCTGTCCACCGTCAAGTCCTACAGCGCAGATGGCGTGCGCCTGCTGGAGATGACCGGAGCCGTGCACCTGGTCACGCTGGCCAAGAACATGCCCAGCTCCGGCGGACTGCCAGCGCTGCCCGCCGGTACCGAAGTGCCCGGCCGCACCCACACCGTGTTCACCTACGATCAGGGCCGGCCCACTGACGGCACCGCACGAGTCGCGCACCGCTCGACCCGTGTGACCAGCGGCGTGCAGACCGCCGGCTACGCCGCGGACGGCGAAGTCCGTCATGCCGACACCAAGTACGACTGGACCCTCGGCGTGGCGACCGAGACGATCAGCGACCCGACCGGCTCGCCGATCAGCGAGAAGAGTTACTACAACACCCAGGGCCAGCTCGTCGAGACCCGCATGCCGGCCTCCAACGGCAATGACGCCGGCACCACCGTCACCTCCTACTACACCGCGACTGGCGCCGCACCGTGCGGCGGACGCCCCGAATGGGCCGACCTCGAATGCCGAACCGGCCCGAAGTCGACGATTGCCGGCGGCGAATCGCAACCGGACGAACTGGTCACCACCACGACGACCTACACCACGAGCGGCCTGACCGCCTCCGCGACCGAGGCAGCCAACGGGATCGTCCGGGTCACCGAGTGGAAATACGACTCCCTGGACCGGGAAATCTCCGTCACCACATCCGGCGGCGTCGGCACTCCGGCAGCCGCCGAGACCACCACCTACGACCCGGCCACTGGACTGGTGACCTCGCTCGCCACCGGCACGAGTGCTGCGGCCAGCCGGATGACCTCCGCCACCGACACCAACGGAGCGGTACTCACCGGCTACGACGCCCTCGGCCGGATCACGTCCTACAGTGATGCCACCGGCGCGATGACGTCGTACCAGTACGACAACCTCGACCGGCTCACACTCGTACGGGACTCCATCGGCAGTAGCACCACGTACGCGTACGACACGTCAAAGGACGCACGTGGCGTCTTGACCTCGGTCACCGACAGTGTGGCGGGCACCTTCTCCGCCGCCTACGACGCCGAAGGCAACCTGGTCACCCAGGTCATGCCGGGTGGCGTTGTTCAGAACACCACGGTTGACTCGGTCGGCATGCCGGTGGCGCGCTCGTACGAGACAGCCGACGGCGCGGTCATCCTGGCCGAGGAGCTCAGCATCGACTACGAGGGGCAGTGGCTCAAGCAGTCCAGCCTGACCACGCGCGCCTTCACCAACGACGCGCTGGGCCGCCTCGTTCAGGTCGACGACGTCAACGGCAGCATCTGCACCCGCCGCACGTACGAGTTCGCTGATGGCGCCGGCCAGAACAGCAACCGGGTCGGCAAGACTACGGCCGTCGGAGCTCCGGACGAAGATTGCCCGGCGGTTCCGGACACCGTCGAGAAGCACACCTACGACAGCGCCGACCGACTGGTCGACGCCGGCTACGAGTACGACGCCCTCGGGCGTACCGTCGCAACGCCGGAAGGATTGAACCTGGAGTACTACGCGGACGACCGAGTGCACCGGCAGACCCAGGGCGACAACAGGCTGACCTGGACACTCGACCCGGAGCAGCGCAACGTGTACGCAGTTGCAGAGTCCCGGAGCGATGATGCCTGGACCTCCACCCAGATCACAGTGAACCACTACCGCGGCGACGGGGATCGGCCCGACTGGATCGAGGAGAACGTCGGCAGCGGCGCCATCACCCGCAATGTGAACGGGGTCAACGGAGAGTTCGCGGCGAGCACAGACGCAGCAGGCTCACTTCGCCTGCACCTGACCGACCTGCACGGCGACGTCAAGGTGGTTCTCGACCCGGCCACCTCGGCGGTCGACGTGCTTGCTCACGACGAATTCGGCGTACGAGCCGAGGGTTCCGCGACACAGCGCTACAGCTGGCTCGGCAGCCAGCAACGCTCACACGACGCCCTCGGCGGCACCGTGCTGATGGGAGCCCGGGTCTACGACCCGGCAACCGGACGCTTCCTGCAGACCGACCCGGTAAAGGGCGGCAGCGCCAACGCGTACGACTACTGTTCCGCCGGCCCCAACGACTGCTACGACTACGGCGGTCTCAGCGAGTGCACCGTAAAGGTCATCTGCGGCGTGCTCTACAACCGGAGCAAGGTCACCATGTGGGCCGCGGTCATCAAGTACACGGGTGGGTCGAAGAAGACCAAATGCAGTCTGCTCAACCCGTACAGCGGCAAAACGTATACGAAGGCGAAATGCTCGCCTAAGGTCACTGTGAAGGCCGGAAAGACCAGTAAGTCCCAGATGAAGGACGCCGATGCGGGCACCGTCGTCTACATCCGCTGGTACTTCGAGGACAAGCTCAAGGACGCCCAGTTCTACGTCAAGTTCGACAGCTGGGACGACATGGAGTGCTGGGGCGGCGGAGGCGGCAAGAAGCCGTCCTGCGCTCGTGGTTGACCCTGTGATCTGAAACGAATGGCCGGCGCCCCGAGGGCGCCGGCCATTCGCCGTACACCGTGGATCACCCGTTCCGGCTCGCCACAGGAATAGATGCTGATCCAAGCAAAAGCACATATTCAGCATCCGCGGGCTCAGGGCTACGCCGCTGCCGGGTTGAGCGCTTCCGTCAGGTCAGCTGGACTCGCGCCTCTGGCTGTTCGCTGTCGGCGGGGCTGTGGCTATTTCTTGCCGTATCGCCCGTCGGACCGGTGATCGGCACCAGAGTCCGCGCGGTGATTCGCATCATCGCCGGCTTTTGACCACTGAGTCTTTTTCATCGTGGTTAGATCGGGTTCTCGACGTGGTGTAGCACGAGGACGGCCTGCGCGATCGCGCCTGCAGTCATGTGCGGAAGCAGTAGGCGAGTAAGTCGAACGGGGGGCGACAAGATTGACCGCTAGTACATCGTCGGGGGACTCGGTTCCAGGGAGGCCCGCTACATTCGCCAGCCCGGTGATCGGTCCGCCGATGACGTTGGCGAGATCAGGCAAGATCGACTGATCTGATCGGTCGGCAGCGATGAACCGCACTCCTGCAAGGGAGCAAGACTGCTTGTCGATGACGACAACTTGGCGGCCTTCGGCTAGCTTGAGTTTTAACCTGTGCGGCGGGGCCGTGGTGTGGTCGAGGTCTTCTTTTTGGTTGCGCCGTTCGGTTGGTTTGTCCTGGTGACGATGTGGACGTCGTGGCGGGTGGCTGGTCGGCTGTTGCGACGTCCGGGTGGTCGCCCCGGGCCTGGCCGGGAGGGTTTCGGTGCACTGGCAGGAGTGCCCGCTTGAGCGTGCAGGTGCGAAATGCGCGCCGGACGCGGGCCGGGGTGAGCCGTTGTGGTGGGGCGGGGCGTTCCCAGGGGCGGCGCAGGTCAGCGACCAGCGTTCGAGCGAGCCTGAGCTGGGTGTAGGCGGCCAGCAGCAGCAAGGTCCACCGGTCAGCGGCGTCCGGGTCGCGAAGTTTCGGGCTGGTCCAGCCGAAGGTTTGCTTGAGCATGCGGAAGGTGTGCTCGATGTCGAAACGGCGCAGGAATGTCTGCCAGAGCAGGTCGACGGTGGTGGTGTCGGCGTCCGGGATTGAGGACCACAACCACACCGGTTTGGCGGTGGCGCCCGACGGCAGCCGTTGGACGCGCAGCAGGATGACGGTGCCCTCGATGACCGGCAGGACACCGGCGTGGCCGATCCAGGCGGTGCGGTGGGTCAACCGGGGGTGCAGCCGTTGCCAGGCCAGCACTGTCGCGGTGCCGTAGAGCCGGCAGCGCGGGGATGCCGCTGCCGGCGGTGACCGGCCGCGCGCTCGGCGGGTTCCGGTCGGCCGCCTGTGCCAGAGGTGATTGCACCGTCGAACCCAGCATGGCCGTCAGGGTCACGGCCGCGGCCAGCTTGATACCAGTCCTTCTTCGCATGGGAGCCTCCGAGTTAGATGGTTTGTTACTGACTGACCGCGACGGCCTCTTCGGACGCTGTCCAGAGCCGCGCCGCGCGGTCCGTGGCGAAGAGGCGGGGATTGGGCCGGATGAGCCGGTCGGCGCCGTAGAGGGCCCCGTTGGTCAGCTCGCCGGCCGGCGCCGTCGCGAGTCGGACCAGGCGCCGGGCCGACGCGTGCGGGTCGCTCATGAACGGCGCGTAGCGGAAGACGAACCGCAGCGCCGTGGCGCGGCCGATATCGGTCCGGACCAGTCCAGGGTGCAGGCTCAGGCTCAGGATGTCGGGCCAGCGCCGGGCTGCCTCCATCGTGAAGAGCACATTGGCGGCCTTGGAGCTCTGGTACGCCGTGACGCCGTTGTAGCGTCGCGCCTCGCCGTTCAGGTCGTCCGGGTCGAGCCGTGCGTTGCGGGCCGGCCGCACCGAGGTGTTCACGATCCGGCCCCCGCGCAGCCTGTCTCGTAGCAGCGCGCTGAGCAGGAAGGGCCCGAGATGGTTGGCCTGGATGGTGGCCTCGTTGCCGTCCACGGTGAGCCGGCGCGCCATGGCGAGCATGCCGGCGTTGTTGGCCAGGACATCGATCTGCGGGTAGGTGGACAGCAGGTGCTCCGCGAGCGCCTGAACGTCGGCGAACCGTTCGAAGTCGACGCGGACGTGTCCCGGCTCGGTCCCGCCGCCCGCGGCCCGGACCCGGTCGACGGCGGCGGCCAGCCGGCGCTTGTCGCGGCCGACCAGGACGACCCGGTCGCCCCGGGCGGCGAACTGTTCCGCGGCGGCGAGTCCGATGCCCGAGCTCGCGCCGGTGACGACGATCGTGCGTGGTCCGGTCATGCCCGGCACTCCTCTCAACGTCCGGGCACGAGCACGATGCGGTCGTCAGTGCCGGCGGTCCACGCCTGGGCGATGTCGGCCAACGGCACCGCCCGGGCCCGTACGTCGATGGATCCCTGCGCCACCGCCGCAGCGAGCTCCGGCAGTTCCGCGATGAAGTCGCGGGCCGGCACCGAACCGATGCCGCTGCCCAGGATCTGCAGCCGCGCCGATCGCAGCGCGACCGACGGGACGGGTGCGGTCGCGCCGCCCATGGACCCGATCTGGATCCAGGCCAGCGGCGCGGTGCGGTCGCTGCGGGCGGTGAGGAGCGGGATCATGGCGGTGGCTGCGGGTTCGCCCCAGACGTAGTCGAGAACGACGTCCACGTCCGCCGCCTCGTCGATCCGGTCGAAGGTGCAGGTCTGGTCGGCGCCCAGTGCGGGCAGGGTAGCCAGCCGGGCCGCGTCCCGGCCGGCGGCGATCACGTGCCCGGCGCCGAACAGCTTCGCGACCTGCACCGCCATCCGTCCGGCGTTGCCGGTGGCGCCGATGATCAGGACACGCTGACCAGGAGTGAACGCGACGCGGCGGCGCAACGCGACCCAGGACGACATTCCCGGGTTCATCGCGGCGGCGATCAGCACCGGGTCGGAGTCCTGCGGCAGCACCACGCTGCGGCGGGCATCGATGACGGTGCGGTCGGCGAACGTGCCGGCGCTCGTGTCGTCGAGGACCGCGTAGCGCAGCTGCCCGGACGGGTCCCGTACGACGCCGTCGGCTCCGGGTATCAGCGGCAGCGCGCCGGTGCCGCTGTAGTGCGAGCCGGTGGCCTTGGCCCGGGTGAGGTGGTGCAGACCGGCCGCGAGCACCTCCACGACCATCTCGTCGGCACCGGTGGCGACCGGCTCCGGATGGTCGCGGTAGACCGGCGGCGCGTCGAACGAGGACAGGACTGCGGCGTGCATGGCGCCCTCCAAAGGTGGTTTGTATTCCCAACTAATTCGAGTTTCGTTGGTAATCCCAACCATGTCAAGTAGCATCAGCGCATGACCCCCGAGGACTCCGTGGATGCGCTCGTCGACGCCCTGGTGCGCACGACATTCCAGGTGACGGGCATGCTCACTCGCCTCGGCGCCGAGAACGACCTCTCGCTCACGCAGATCCGGGTGCTCGGCATCCTGCGTGACCGGCGCCCCCGGCTCACCGAGCTGGCCGCCTACCTAGGCGTCGACAAATCGTCGATGTCCGGGCTGATCGATCGCGCTGAACGCCGCGGGCTGGTCGCCCGCGACCGGAACCCGCACGACGCCCGGGCCGTTGACGTGTACCTCACCCCCGCCGGCCAGGAACTGATCCAACGGCTGTTCGCCGAGGGCCGGCGCGCGCTCGCGCCCGCGATAGGCCGGCTGCCGCCCGAGCAGCGCGAACAACTCATCGGCCTGCTCGACACCGTCCTCGAGCCCGGCAACGACCAGTAGTCCGGGTACGTGCCGGCCCGGCACCGGCGCGGCGAGCGGCGGCGTCCGGTCATGTCCGGCTGGATGGCCGGACTCCGTAGGGGGTCTTGTTCCCTGTGCGAGCTACCGGCGAGTGTCCACCGCACGGTGACGATTGTGGCGGTGCGCACCAGCGGCCGAGCCATCACAAGAAGGACACCAAGCCCCGCCGAACTGGGTTAAACCACAGGCTGACGGCATGTTGCGGAACCGGACCATCCAACTGCGATGATGCTTCGCCATGGACTACTACGGACAGTTGCGCCGCGAGGCATTGAAGCGGGGCATCCCGGCGGCTCAGGTCGACAAATTCGCCGATCACCTTCGATTCGCGGTCTGGTTGAGCGTCCGCGACGACTGCGGCGGAGATGTCGTTGGGCAGAGGGGTGGGCTGCCCCGGCTACCGGTGGGCACGGAGTGGCCGTCCAACGGTGAGTATCCGTTGCCGTTCATCGCTTCCGTCGACTGCGCGGCGCTTCCGAAGATCGAGAAGCTTCCGTTGCCGGTGGACGGTTCGCTGCTCCTCTTCGTGGACACTGCCTTCGAGGATTTGTTCAACGGGTATGACGACGACTACGTGCGGATCCTGTACGTCCCCGCAGGTACCGAGACGGCGGTGGCCACGCAGTCGTCGTCCGGCCGCGATATCCCGGTCCCTGGCCCGGAGCGCCGGCTTTTTGCCATGGTCGAGCCGCAGTTGCCGAACTGGCTCGATCCTGATGAGGAGGACGACGATCCGCTTGAATGCGCGTCTGACATCGCGCGGCAGTTGGCCGGTGAGCTGACCCAGGCCGAGGAACTCATCGCACTGGTCCACGAGCTCTGGCCGGCGAAGATTGGTCTGGGAAGACTCTGCCTCGGCGGCTATACCTGGGACATTGGAGGCAGTGACTCCCCCGAAAGGCAGATCGCGGGTGAACGCCTCGATGTCCGGTTGAAGACAGGACTCGGCATTCCGCAGCCTGACACGTGGGACTGGCTCGAGGAGGAGGAGTTCCGGGTCACGCAGGAATGGGTGCCGCTCGTCCAGTGCGACACGGACTCCGACGTCTACTACGGACGCTATTTGATCAGCTTCGACGACTTGGCCGCCTGCCGTTTCGACAAGATACGCTCGTTCCCCGGATTCACCGAATAGGTTCCCAACGAACAGTCCGCGCCGCCGCTACGGTGCCAGCGCGCAGCAGCACGGTTGCACGACACCGAGCCACCACCGACGACCGGCGGGGGCCAGGTGACCTTCGAATCCACGACCGAATACCCCGCCGGTTCCGAGGTGCGAGCCGACGCGACGAGCACCACCGCCACCGAGGTCCAACCCCGCGCCACCGGCCTGAACACCCTGCTCCTGTGCCCGCTGCTGATCATCGCGGTGATCGCCGTGGGAGCGGTCCGAGCGTGGTCGGCCCGGCGACGCTGACGCCGTTTGCCACGTCAGGTGAGCGGCGCCGTTCGACACCCGCGCCGTGGTACGCGGCTGGGCGCCCCTACTGCGGAACACCCGGGCTGAACGCCGTTCTAACGGTCGTCTCAGATTCGCTCGGTACGAATTCGGCCTCAGATGAGCGACGTAACTCGCATGTAGGAGGCTATTGATGGCAGTCAACGCAGCGCCGTCCAGGGAAGCGCCGCCCGGTCGGCTGGCAGGCCGGTGGGTGCCGTGGTTGGTGATCGGTTTGTGGGTGGCGCTGGCGGCGGTCATGGTGCCGTTGAGCGGAAAGTTGAGCTCGGTCACCACCGACAGAGCCGTGGACACCCTGCCGGCCAGTGCCGAGTCCACCAAGGTGGCGGTCCTGGAGGACAGTCTCCCTGGCGGCGAGGACAACACGTTCGTCTTCGTGTACCACCGCGCCGGCGGCATGACCGACGCCGACCGCGCGACGGTCGAGCGCCATTACGACACCCTTGCCGAGCGGTACCCGCCGAAGGCGGCGGCCGGCGAGGACGACGATGGCCCACCGACGAGGCTCTCCACCGACGGCAAGGCGATGATGTTCACCCTCGACGTGAGCACGACCTACGGCGAACCGGAGACCATCGTCGGCCCGTTGCGTGACGCCGCGAAGGACCGGCCCACAGGTCTGGAACTCGAAGTGACAGGCCCGGCCGCGGTCGATGGCGACCTGGACGCCGTCTTCGACGGCATCGACCTGCAGGTCTTCCTCACCACCGTCGTCGTCGTCACGGTCCTGCTCATCCTCACCTACCGCAGCCCGGTGTTGTGGTTCATCCCGCTCGTGGTCGTCGGCGTGGCCGCACTGACTGCGATGGCGACCGTCTACCTGCTCGTCAAGGGCTTCGGCATCGTGGTCAACGACCAGAACTCGGCGCTGCTGACGATCCTGGTGTTCGGCGTCGGCACGGACTACGCGCTGCTGCTCATCGCTCGATATCGGGAGACACTGCACCACCACGAGAACGTCCGGGTCGCAATGGTCCACGCGTTACGCGGTGCGGCGCCGGCCATCGTCGCGTCCGCGGCCACCGTGGTCGCCGGCCTGCTCTGCCTGCTCGTCGCGGACCTGAACAGCACCAGCGGGTTGGGCCCGATCGGTGCGGCCGGCATCCTGTGCGCGCTGGTGGCCATGCTGACGCTGTTCCCGGCGGTGCTCGTTGTGCTCGGCCGGCGGATCTTCTGGCCGGGCATCCCGCGGTTCAGTACGGCCGTGGAGGAGAAGCCGGGGCTGTGGGGACGGCTCGGCGCCACCATCAGCCGCAGCCGATGGGTGGCGACGCTCGGCTCGTTCGGAGTCCTCGGCGTGCTCGCCATCGGACTGGCGGGCAACACCGGCGCCTTGCGGGAACAGGACCAGTTCCTGTCCGCGCCGGAGTCGGTCACCGGCTTCACTGTTCTCCGCCAGCACTTCCCGGAGCTCGGCGGCCAGCCGATGACGATCTTCACCCGGCCGGCGTACCAGGAGCGGGTGCTCGACATCGTCAAGGGCACTCCCGGTGTGGCCGTGGCCATCCCGGGTCAGACCAGCGGTGGCTGGGCTGACATCTCCGTGTTCCCGACGGACGCGCCGGACACCGTCGCAGAGTACGACACGATCAAGCGGGTACGCACCGCCGTGCACGCGGTGAGCGGGGCGGAGGCGATCGTCGGTGGGCCGAGTGCGGAGAACCTCGACACCGAGGTGACCACCAGCCGCGACGAGAAGTTGGTGATCCCGCTGGTGCTCGCCGTCGTCCTGATCGTCCTCGGGCTGCTGCTGCGCGCGATCGTGGCCCCGCTGGTCCTGATGGCCACCGTGATCGTCTCGTTCGCCGCGGCCTTCGGTGGCAGCGTGTTCATCTTCGACACGGTCCTCGGGTTCAAGGGCATCGACTATTCGGTGCCGCTGCTGGCATTCATGTTCCTGGTGGCGCTCGGCGTCGACTACAACATCTTCCTGGCCAGCCGGGCCCGGGAGGAGACCGTGCGTCTCGGCACCGGACAGGGCATGCTCAAGGCCCTCTCGGCCACCGGTGGCGTCATCACCTCGGCAGGCCTGGTCCTGGCGGCCACGTTCGCGGTCCTCACCACACTTCCGCTGGTGATGCTGATCGAGGTCGGATTCCTGGTCGCTTTCGGCGTGCTGCTCGACGCTCTGCTGGTGCGGTCGGTCCTGGTGCCCGCCCTCACCCTGCTGATCGGTCGGCGGATCTGGTGGCCGAGTCGGCTGTCCCGGCCGACGGCGGAGCCGCCGGACGGGCCACAGCCGCTCGCCGACGATGAGGAGCTCGCGCTGCAACGGTGAGCGCGGCGGCACGGACGAGATCCGGGACGGGGACCCAGACCCGTCCCGGATCTTTCATGGGCCGTCGGTCGCCGCCCTTTGGGTTCCTGAGCCGTGCGGCCGGGACGGGTCAGCGCACCGTCGTGTCCTCCCCGGCGGTGAGCCGGGTGATCGGGGCGGTCGGGGCCGCCGCCGGAAGGTCGACCCGAAGCAGCGCGCCACCGCGTGCGGAACGGGCGACGGCGGCCCGGCCGCCGTGGGCGTGAACGACCCGCTGCACGATCGACAGCCCCAGGCCGGATCCCGGCAACGCCCGGGCGCTGTCGGCACGGTAGAACCGGTCGAACACCCGCGGTACGTCGGCGTCGTCGATGCCCGGTCCGGCGTCGTCGACCTCGAGCACCGCCGACGCTCCCTCAGCATGGAGCCGGACCTGGACCGGCTGGTCCGCGGGGGACCACTTGCCCGCGTTGTCGATGAGGTTGAGGACTGCTCGCTGGAGCGCAGCGGGACGCCCGCTCACCCACACGGAGGTCACGTCGAGCGCGACCTCGAGGTCGGGCACGCGGGAACACACCTGGGCCGCGGCGGCCACCACCACGTCGGCGAGGTCGAGCAGTTCGGTGCTCTCGTCGCTGACGTCACCGCGCGCCAGGTCGCTCAGCTCGGCGGCAAGGGCGCTCAACTCGGCCACCTGGGCGCCGAGATCGTTGAGCAGCCGGGTGCGGCTTTCCGCCGAGAGGGCAGTGTCGAGGGTGCCGCGCCGGTCGAGCCGGACCAGCAGCTCGATGTTGAGGCGCAGGCTGGTGAGCGGGGTCTTGAGTTCGTGGGCGGCGTCCTCGGCGAGCAGCCGCTGGGCCCGCCGGGAGTCCCGGAGCGCGGCGAGCATGTCGTTGATCGCCTGGATCAGCCGCCGGATCTCCCCACCGCCCTCATCCGGGATGCCGGCGTCGAGATTCCGGGTGTTCGCGACACGTACCGCGGCGGCGGTCAGCCGGTCCATCGGTGCCAGTCCGGTCCGCGCCACGGTCCGTCCGACAACGGCGCCGCCGACCACGCAGAGCAGCCCGATCAGCAGCATGCCCAGCCCGAACCGGTTGATCGAGCTGTCGTCGGCGACGTCGGCCACCTGTACCGCGCCGTCGCCCGCCCGCAGCGTGTAGATGCGGTAGCCGTCGTCGTCGCTGTCCTTCGACTCCATCAGGTCGGCTGACGCGCCCTGCGCCACGCGCCCTGCGTGCTCGCTGACCGGGGGCAGCTCGGGTTGGCCGACCGGCGTCCGGGTCGAGCCGTCGGGCAGGATCAACCGCACCAGCCGACCGGCTCCCGGATACGGCGGTAGCTGAACTTGCGCCAGACCGGCGCGCTCCGCGTTCGTCGCCAGGACGCGGGAGTCGGCGCGTAGCTGATTCTCGGCGGTCTTCTGCAACTCCCAGTCCAGCAGCTCGCTGGCCACCTGGAAGGCCACGAACACGCTGACCGCGATGGCCGTCGCCGCGATGACCGTCATCCTGGTCCGCAGGGACCGCCGCCGCCACCATCCGGTCAGTCGGCGCGGTTCCCGGTGGGCGTGCGTGCTCACGGAGGAGTCTCCCGCAACGTGTATCCCAGGCCGCGCAGCGTGTAGATCAATCGCGGCTCACCCTCGGCCTCCATCTTGCGGCGCAGGTAGCTCACGTATACCTGGAGGTTGTTGGCGGTGGCGCTCATGTCGAAGCCCCATATCGCCTCGAACAGCGCGTCGCGGGGCAAGACCCGGGTCGCGTTGCGCAAGAGAACCTGCAGGAGGGAGAACTCGGTCCGGGTCAGGCGCAACGGCCGCCGGCCCCGCCACGCCTCGAACCTGTCGGGGTCGAGCCGGACGTCGGCGAACGACAGGATCTGCGACTCCCCGTCGGCGGTCGTGCGCCGGCGCAGCAGGGCCCGCACCCGTGCCAGCAACTCCTCGGTGGCGAACGGCTTGGGCAGGTAGTCGTCGGCGCCTGCGTCCAGCCCCGTGACCCGGTCGGAGACCTGATCACGGGCGGTCAGCATCAGCACCGGCAGATCCCGGCCCGCGGCCCGCAACCGCCGGCAGGTCTCCAACCCGCCGAGGCGGGGCATCATCACGTCGAGGATCAGCAGATCCAGCGTGTCACCGCCCGCCCCATCGACCCCGTCGAGCACGGCGAGACCGTTGGCGACGGTGCTGGTGTCGTAGCCCTCGACCTGCAGCACCCGCTCCAGCGACTCACGGATGGCCGCGTCATCATCCGCGATCAGGATTCGCACGCCGGCCCGCCCCCTCACAGTCGATGCCTTTGCCGCTCATTCTCCCCGCTCAACCTGAAGCCAGGATTAGAGCCGTCGCCTCGGTGATGCCTGCGAGCCCTGCTCCCTACCAAGGGCCTCACCGGCCCCGACGGGAGGCCGGCCCTCCAGCCGGACGGTCTTCCAGGAACGGGCCGAGACCTGGACAGTGCTCTGGCAGCAGTGATCGAGCGGGCGCTGTCATTCCAGCGCTGATCGTGCCTCGGCCAGGATGGCCGGGGCGGTGGTATTGGCCAGGGTGTGCTGCAGGGCCATCCGGTAGGCGACGTCGAAGGCATCCCGCGCGGCTACCGCCACGTTGGGCGTCACGCCGACGCCCTCCCAGTTGGTGCCGGTGACCGGGTTGATGGAGCGGGCCACCGGAACCGTGATTTCGAGGGTCGGTGTGATCGGGAAGGCGTCCGTGGGGTGAGCACCGCCCTTGGTGGGCTCCCCGACCAGGGTCGCTCGTCTCTGCGCCTGCAGGTTGTAGCAGATCTCCTCGGCGGCCGAGAAGGTGGATTCGCTGGTCAGCAGGTACACGGGCCGGTCGAGGTACCGCTCGCCGGGCAGCCACGCATGGCTCCAGAACTGACGGGTCTGACCGGTTGCACCCTCGTAGATGCTGTTGAGATGGGTTTCCCCGTCCGGGAAGAAGTAGCTCGTCCAGAACACGGCACCGTCGGGAGATCCACCCCGGTTCTTACGAAGATCGATGATCAGCGCATTCGTGTGTGACACCAACTCCATGGCCGCGGCGATCGCGCGGCCCCCGACGCCAGCTGAGGTGACGAACCGCAGGTCCAGCAGGCCGACGTTGCCGTCCAGCCGCTCCACCCGCGCAATGCCGTAGTTGGTGAGTCGCTGCTGCTCTCGCCAGACCGCCTCCATCTCGGACTCGGTGAGCGCGTCGCGGACGTCCTCCGTGCGTGGCCGTACCCGCAAATGCTTGTCCTGACAGAGCTCGAACAGTTCCGCTGTCAGCCGCCGGCCGAGGGCTTCCTCGTCCAACCGGTCATACTCACCGGCGGCCAGTCGCCGGCGGATGCCGTCAGCCGCCTCCTGAGCCCGGTCGGCAAAAATGTACTTGCCACACAACAATTCCAGCGCCTTCTCCACGAGATGTGCCGACGTCGGCGCGGCATTTCGATCACTCATCATTTGGGGTCCCATTCACTCTTCGGCATGGTGAACACGCCGCCGATCGTCGAAGTCAGGGTGAGGCGATGAACGCGTCACGCCAGTGCTGGTGCGGCTTCCCGGACGGAATCCTCAGCTTCCGGCTGATCCGGACCGACGGCCGGCGTGGCGGCCCGCAGCGCGGCTTCGACTCGGCGGTTGCTGGTCATGGTCGCGGTGACGGCGGTCATGGTGAGGAGAAGGCCGGCTGCGGTGTAGAGCGGGGTGCGCACGTCCAAGGTGGAGGCCAGCCAGCCGCCGAGGAAGGCGCCGAACGGGGCGGCGCACATGGCGAGCATGCGGGAGGTGGAGGCGACCCGGCCCATGAGGTGGGCGGGGACGATCGCCTGTCGCAGGGAGGGTGCTATCACCATCGTGGCGCCCATGCCCGCGCCGCAGACGGCGAGCGCGAGGCCGGCGACGTACGGGTTCGGGGCGGCGGCAAGGCCCAGGATGGCGAGTCCCTCGACGGCGGCTGTGACGGTCAGTGCGGTGCCGGCGCCGAGTCGCCGGCTGAGGGTGGAGGCGATGCCCGCGCCGAGCAGGCCGCCGGTGGCCTCGGCCGTCAGGAGCAGGCCGAAGCCGTAGGTGTCGATGCCGAGGCGGTCGTGGGCGAAGAGGGCAAGGACGGTCCCGACGGCGGTGAAGGCGATGTTCCCGACCGCCGGGCGCAGCGCGAGCCCGAGCAGCACCCGGTCTTGCAAGACGTACGAGGCACCGGCCCGCGCCTGCCGCAGCAGCGACTCCCGGGCCGGCGTCGCGGGCCGGGGCACGGCGGGAAGCGACCGGACGAGCAGTGCGGAGAGTGCGAACGACACCGCGTCGGCGAGCAGTGGAACCGCCCGCCCGAGCGCGAGCAGGGCACTGCCGGCGGGCGGCCCCACGAACCCGGACATGGCGGTCTGGGCTCCACGGAGGCGGGAGTTGGCTCGCTCGAGGAGTGCGGGTTCGCGGCCCAGCAGGTCCGGCAGGTAGGCCGTGGCGGCCGTGTCGAAGAACAGGCCGCCAAGGCCGAGCAGGAACGCGACCGCCGCGAGCAGCGGAATGCTCAGCATGTCGAGCACCGCCGCCCCCGCCGGTATCGCCAGCAGCAGCGCACGCGCCGCGTCCGCGACCCACATCGTGCGCCGGCGGTCCCAGCGGTCCACCAGCGCACCGCCGAGCACCCCGAACAGCAGCCACGGCAGCGTCCCGGCGGCTGTGACGACGGCGAGTGCCATCGGGTCCCGGGTCAGCGTCAACGCGAGCAGCGGCAGCGCGGCATGCGTCACCCCGTCACCGAGCGAGGAGATCGTCTGCGCCGTCCACAGTCGTCCGAACCCGGCCGGCAACGTCCGAACGTCCGCGCTCATTCGGCGCTTCCCTCGGCCTGACCGCGCCGCTGCGGGTGGAACAGGGCGAAGACGAGCGACGTGTCGGGCAGCGCCGGGTCGGACAGCTCGCGGTACTCGTCGGCCAGCGCATGCAGCCGCGCCCCCAGCTCCGCGAACTGTTCCTCGGTGAGCCGCAGATGCGCCATCCGCACGTGCCGCTCCCCGTCCGCAGGCGCGGCCTCCAGGTCTGCCACCGCATGCCGCATCAGCACGTCGGGGCCACCCTCGCCCGGATCCGGCAGCGCGATGGACCGCGCGGCCATCGCGTAGTACCGCTCGATGACCCCCCGCACCTTCCGCGTCCGGACCACCTTCACCAAGCCGGCCCGTTCGAGCAATCGCATGTGATAGCTGGAGCTGCCCTTCGCCAGACCCACCCGCTCGGCGATCTGCGTAATCGTTGCCGGCTCGAAGCGGAGCACGGCCATGATCCGGTGACGCGTGAGGTTGGAGACGGCGCGCAGCTGCTCGTCGGTGGTGACGTGGAACGTCTCGGGCAGATCATCCGCAGGCATGCGCTCAATGGTCAACGATCCTTGACCATTGAGCAAGTGGTTTCCGTGCGAACTCTCACAGGAGATCCCAGAAGTCGGCGTGGGACGGCCAGTGCCCGGCGCGCACTGGCAAGGGAGCAGCGGGGTAGTAAGAAGACCCTGTTTGGACTGTCGTCGGGTGGTCTTGCGCTCCCGCGCTTGCTCGCCGCCGGGCGTCGTGCCGAGGTTCTGCGGGGAACAGGCTTCTCGGGTTTGGCCGGCCCTCGGACATGGGCTGAGGTGCCCGGTGGGTGAACGGGTTCCCGGTAGCGGTGACTGCGACGACCGTCGCGGGCCGGGCCGCAGCCGTCAGCGTGCCGTGACGGTCGTGCGGATCTCGCTGCCTGCCCGGACAACCTTGGTGACCGGCGTCTTCTCCGCCACCTCGGCCAGCCGCTCCCGCTGCTGCTCGTCAACGCCGGCCACCGTGATCGACCGCTCGATCCACCCGGTGTCCCGGTCGGCTTTGACGTAGCGCAGCTCCACCTGCACGTCGGTCAACGGCCAGTTCTTGCGCTCGGCGTACATCCGCAAGGTGATCGCAGTGCATGCGCCGAGCCCGGACAGGACCAGCCCGAACGGCGCCGGACCACTGTCCGTCCCGCCGTGCGCGACTGGTTCGTCGCCACGCAACGCGTGCCCGCCGGTGTCGATACGCACGGCGTACGGTTTGTCCTCACCGACCACCGTCGCGGTCGCGATGACGTGTCGCTTGTCGCCCTCAGTCACTGCGCTGTCTCCCTGTCGTGGCTCAGGTGAAGGTGCCGAACCGGTCGCGGGCCTTGAGCCGCACGGTCGGCATCTCCGGTGCGGGCAGTGGCGGCGCCGCGCACCCGGCGACCGTGCCGAATCGCTGCCCGGCCATCCAATCCTCGCGAGCCCGCACGATCTCCTCGTGGGAACGCCCGACGAAGTTCCACCACATCACCAGAGGCTCGTCGAAGGGCTCACCGCCGAGCAGGAACAGCCGGGCCTCATCCGCGGCGTCCACCGTCACCTCGTCGCGGCCGGCGCCCAGATACAACAGCGACCCCGGCTTGAGCTCCGTACCGGCGATCGTCGCCGAACCGGACATCGCCACCATGCCGTACTCGAACGTCGGATTCAGCGGCAGACTCTGCGCAGCCGCGCCCTCGAAGACCACCTCGGCGCCCACCAGCGGTGTGTGCACCTGCGCGGGCGACCGGGCGTCGCCGACCTCCCCGACGATCACCGTGACCCTCGCATCGCCGCACTGCCACACCGGCATGCTCGCGTGATGCTCGAATCGCGCGGGACCCTGCCGCGCCTGCGTCGGCAGCGCCACCCACAACTGCAATCCGTGCATAGCGGGCGGACGGTCAGACGGGGTGAACTCCGAATGCGCGATCCCGTGTCCCGACGTCATCAGATTCAGCTGCCCGGGAGCGATGAACTGGTGGCTGCCCAGGCTGTCGCGGTGCTCGATCACACCCTCCACCAGCCACGTCACCGTCTGCAACCCGGTGTGCGGATGCGGTGGCACCTGCATACCCGGTTGCTGCGACACGTCGTCCGGACCGAAATGATCCACGAAACACCACGCGCCGATCATCCGCCGCTGCCGGTGCGGCAACAGTCTGCGCACCGTAGTGAACCGGCCCAACGGGACGTCATGACCCGGCAGCAGCACGCTGTCCGGGTCAGCCACCTCAGCGCGAGCGGCCGGATAAAGCGCCTGTTCGCTGCTCATCCACCGACTCTATGGGCCGGCGCCGGAAGATGCTGAGCAACGCCGCCCGCCCAGCGTGCGACCTGCTGGCCGAGCGGTCCGTTCCGGCCCCGGGCCCGCGAGTGCGCGTTCCGTTTCGCCGGCACCGGCAAGGAGCTGAAGGCCCGGCATCGTCCGGCCAAAAGGCGCGCTCCACCGGCCAGGCCAACATGCGGCGAGGTGACGGCCCCGGCTCGCGTCCGCGCAGATCCTCGCGGTGCAACGCGTCCTCGCTCGCGTCAACTGGCAGCGGCTTCGCGGGGGTGAGTCGGCCGCGACCCTGTGCCCCGCGGCGACCGCAGCGGCAAACCGGGCGTTCGAGCAACTGCGTACCGGCATCCAGGTCTCCTGAAGCAATCCGCCGCGGACTCGGTATGTACTTCAGCGCCCGTTGTTGCGCCGCATGCCAGCCCGCAGCGACCGTCGGCCTCAACTGCTGATGCTCACCGCGCGGGTGATCCGCCGTGACCAAGTCTGGGGACGTCCGCCGTGATCAATCACGGTAAGTGCCCAGAGCCGATTTGCGACACCGGCGGCTTGTCGTTCCGGCTTCATTGATCGGTTCATCCGTTGATCAATCTCCGCGCGTTGTGGCCGTACTTCCGTCCATTGCGAGGAGCTGTGCCGTGCGTTCCATGCAGCGTTTCCGGGCGGGAGACAAGTCGTAGGGCATCTTGGTGACTGATTCGAAGGCGCTCATCTGAGTGTCCTTCCCCTCTGCCAGGTCGGCGTCGTAGATCTCGAAGAGCTTCTCCTCGGCCGCGTCCAGCCCGGCTGCCTCGACGGCCCGGTCCAGGGCCATCTGGTGGGCACATCGCTGTACGGCGAGTTCTTCCACGCGCGGGTCCTCGGGCTTCACACTGTCGTCCAGGGCCGCCTCGGCCGCGTCCAGACGGTCCTGCTCCGCCCGCAGGTCAGGGTGGGTGGCCAGCACGATGAACACGCTGGCCTGGATCGCGGCGCCCAACGGGCCGAAGACGCGTTCCGTGACCAGCAGCGCGTCCAGGTCGGCGGGGCGCAGTGTGCCCGGGGGCAGGTGGCCGAGCCGGTCGGTGACCAGTTCGGAGAGCAGTCCCAGCGGGCTGCCCACGGCTTGGAGGCGCTGGATGGCCGCGCGTTGGCGTTTGATGTCGGCCTCCTGCGCAGCCAGGGTCTCCTCCAGCCGGCCCAGCACGTCCCCGATGTCCCGGGTTTCCTCGAAGGCGGCCCGCACGTCGTCAAGGCTGATGCCGGCCTCCGCCATCTTGCGGATCCACAGCAGGCGGATCATGTCGTCGTAGCCATAGCGGCGGCGGCCGTCCACGCCCCGCTCGGGCTCCGGCAGCAGGCCGATCTGGTGGTAGTGGCGAACAGCGCGCGGCGTGGTCCCCGCGAAGGCGGCAGCATCACCGATCTTGACCTGCCGGGGAGGCATGGCGAAGGAGTACGTCACAGGCGGAGCCTTTCCTGCTGAGGTGCCTCGAGGAGACCACATGCCGCTACGGCAGGTGCAACAACACCACCCGGAGATCACGAACAACCGGGCATCGCCGGGTGAGACGCGACGGACAGGGTGTCAGCTCGAGGAGGTCCCTGGATTCTGGGTGGCGCTGGTGCGGGGCAGGGCGAGCATCGCGAGGGTGGCCAGTAGGTAGGCGGCCACCTGCCATGGCATGACCTGGGCGAGACCATGCCCGAACAGCGCGGGGGCGTCCGCGGTGGCGGCCGGGGTGCCGAGGGCGTTGAAGAAGACGGTGCCGAGCACGGCGATCCCGGCCGCCCCGCCGATCTGCGTGACGGTGGAGAGAACCCCGCCCGCGGCCCCGGCGTGGTGACCGGGTACCCCGGCCAGCACGACGTTGACCAGGATCGGGGCAGCGAGTCCGAGTCCCAGTCCGCCGAGGAACAGGGCGCCGGCCATGGGCCAGTAACCGGGTGTGCCGCCGTCGCGGACCAGGAGCCAGAGCAAGGCCTGGGACGCAGCGAGCGTCAGCGAGCCGGTTACCAGTAGGACCCTGCCGGCCTTGGCCGCGAGGGCCACCCCGGCGCCTGCGGTGAGCATCGAGCCGATCGCGTACGGCAGGATCACCAGGCCGGTCGCCCAGGCCGAGCGACCCGTCCCGGACTGCAGGTAGATCGACAGGACCAGGAAGAACGACGCCAGCGCGCCGAAGAACAGCACCGATGCCGCCAGTCCGGCGGTGAACGGGCGTACGGTCAGCAGTGCCGGATCCAGGATCGGCTGCCCGCCCCGGCCTGCTACCCGCCGCTCGTACGCCACGAAGCCGCCGAGCAGGACCAGGCCGGACACCAGCAGAGCCCACCCCCACCAGGGCCAGCCCCAGTCCCGTCCCTGGACCAGCGGCAGCAACACCAGCACGACCGCAGCCGCGGACAGAACCGCGCCGATGACGTCCAGGCGGGTCGTTCCGCCGGCGGTGGACTCGGGCAGCACCCGGCTACCCAGAGCCAGGGCGACAAGGGCGACGGGGATGTTGATCCAGAAGATCGTGCGCCAGCCGAGGCCCCACAGATCCGCGTCGACCAGGGCGCCCCCGAGCAGCGGGCCGGCGACTGCGGCCAGGCCCTGTACCGCGCCGTAGGCCCCGAACGCCTTGGCCATCGCGGCCGGCGGGAACGAGGACCGGATGATCCCGAAGACCTGCGGGACCATGAATCCGCCCGCCAGGCCCTGCACTGCTCGCAGGGCGATCAGCGCACCCGCGGTCGGGGCCATCGCACAGGCCGCGGAGGCGACGGCGAAGAGAGCCAGAGAAACGAGGAAGACCCGGCGGCGACCGTACGCGTCACCGATGCGCCCGCCAGTGATCAGGCCGGACCCGAGAGCCAGGGTGTACGCGGCCACCGTCCACTGGAGTTGCGCCTCGCTCGCGTTCAGGTCGGCGGCGATGTCCGGCGCGGCGACCGTGACGATGGTGACGTCGAGCAGGTCCATGAACGAGGCGAACAGAACGACCAGCAAAGCGATCGACGCCCGTCTGTCCGTGACGGGCGGTGGAGGGGACACGGACGTCCCCGTGGAGGGAAGGTGAGTGCTCATGACCGCAGAGTGGCAACCATGGCGGTCACCGGCTGACCGCCATGTCTGGAATCGTGGATTCCGTGGCCGACACCTCCGCGCGGATCCTGCGCCTGCTTTCTCTGCTCGAGGCGCGCGTCGAGTGGCGCGGAGCCGAACTCGCCGAGCGGCTGGAGGTGTCGGCCCGGACTCTGCGGCGAGATGTCGACACCCTCCGCGAGCTGGGCTATCCGGTCAACGCCGTGATGGGGGCCGGCGGCGGTTACCGGCTCGGCGCCGGGGGTCGGTTGCCGGCTCTGGTGCTCGACGACGACCAGGCGATCGCCATCGCGTTGGCGCTGCAGACCGCGCCGGCGACGGTGTCCGGAATCGATGATGCCGTCGCCCGGGCGCTCACCACCCTCCGTCAGGTCATGCCGGCCCGGCTGCGTGCGGCGAGCGAAGCGTTCGAGGTCACCTCGCTGCGCAACTACTGGGAGTTCTCCGCCGCGCCGGTGGACGTGGTCACGCTGCGGACGGTGGGCGCCGCGATCCGCACCGCCCGGGTGTTGAGTTTCGACTATCGCGACCCCGGCGGCGCCGTTCCCGATCCCGGCCAGCCGGGTTTCCGCCCGCCCCGGGAGGTGGAGCCGCATCACCTGGTCGTCTGGGCCGGGCGCTGGTACCTGATCGCCCGCGACCACCGCGAGCGAACCTGGCACACCTACCGAGTCGACCGGATCCTTCCCCGTACCTCCGGCGGCGGCGCGGTCTTCACCCCACAGCAACTCGCCCGCGAGGACCTGACTCGGCTGGTCGTGCAGAACCCGGACCGCGGCGACACCCCCGGGCAGTGGCAGTGCGTCGGCTCGGCCGTCCTCGACCTGCCCGCCGCTGTCGCCGCTCGCTGGGCTCCGGGTGGCTCGGTCGTCGAGCCCGTCGACGCCCGCCGCAGCAGGCTCACCATCGGCGGCTGGTCCTGGGCCGGGATCGCGGGTCTGTTCGTCACCTTCGACACCGACCTGAGCCACGTCGAGCCACCCGAGCTCCGGGCCGCGATGGACCGGATCAGTCAACGACTCCGGGCGCCGGCCGGGTGACGGCGGCGACGATGTCGACTTCGATCAGGAAGTCGGGGGCGAACAGGGCAGCCACGCCGATGAAGGTGCTCGCCGGTGGCGGTTGATGGCCGTCGCGCAGTGCGCCGAGGATGGGTCGCAGCAGGTCGGTGGTGTATGCGACGACGTAGATCGTCTCTTTGACGATGTCGGTGCGGGTGGCTCCGGCGGCGGCCAGTGCGATGTCGATGTTGCGGGCGATCTGCGCGGCCTGTCCGGCGTGGTCGCCGGGGGAGACGGGTGTGCCGTGCTCGTCCCAGGCGACCTGACCGGAGAGGTGGATCAGGGTCTGCTCGGTGACCGTGACGATCTGGCTGATCAGTCCGGGCACGGCGTGCAGGCCGGGCGGGTCAAGCCGGGTGATGGTCATGCCGGGAACTCCCTGGCGTAACGGGTGGCCGCGTCGGTGTCGCCGGTGGCCCAGGCGACATGTCCGTCGGGTCGGATCAGGATCGCGGTGGCGTCGCCGAAGGATCCGGGATCCCGGTGGTGGACCCGCAGGTGCGGCCCGGCCACGGCGGACAGCTCGGCGCCGGCGGTGAGATCCACCATCAGGTACGCATCGGCACGCGACAGCGCCAGCAGTTCCGGATCTCCGATGCGGGTTCCGGTGAGCGGGTGGGCGTCGCGTCCGGCGGACGGGTAGGTGACGTCGAGGGCGCTGACCCGGTTCGCGAGCCGATCGTTGAGGTCAGGCAGGGCGGTGATCAGTTCGCTGAGCAGACCGCGCAGGCTCAGCCCCGGCGGGCTGAACGCGGTCATCAGGGCGACCTGTGCGCGGCTGGTCTCGGTGAGGCTGACGCCGACCGGGTGCCGTTCGGCGTGGTAGGTGTCGAGCAGGCCGGCGGGAGCCCATCCGCGCAGCGTGGCAGCGAGCTTCCAGCCCAGGTTGGCGGCGTCCTGGATGCCGGCGTTCATGCCCACGCCACCGGCCGGGAAGTGCTGGTGAGCGGCGTCCCCGGCAAGCAGGACCCGGCCCTTGCGGTATTCGGCGGCCAGCCGGGTGGCGTTGCCGTAGCGGGACAGCCACACCGGGTCGCGCATGCCGAAGTCGTCGCCGGCCATCGCGATGGTCTTGGCGCGCAGCTCGGCGAGGGTGAGGTCGCCGGGCCACTCGGTGGTGATGTCCGCGGGGGTGATGCCGACGAGGCGGTGGATGCCGCCGGGCATCGGTACGGCCATGAGGGTGCCGTGCGGGCCGAAGTAGCTGAACCCGGGCGCGGGCGGCCGGTCCAGCACGACGTCGCCGAGCCAGCCGAGCACGGTCGACGCGGTGCCGGGGTAGTCGATGCCGGCGGCTTCCCGTACGGCGCTGCGGGCCCCGTCGCAGCCGACCAGGTAGGCGGCTTCGAGCTCGTACCGGCCGTCCGGGCCTTCGACGGTCACGGTGACCGAGCCGGGGTGTCCGGTGAAGCCGGTGACGCGGTGGCCGCGCCGGATCCGGGCGCCGGCGCGGGTTGCGTGGGCTTCGAGCAGTTCTTCGGTACGGGCCTGGGGCAGGGCCAAGGTGTACGGGAAGGCGCTGTCCAGCCGCCGGAAATCGAGCCGGGAGTCGAGGACGCCGAAGTGGCCGCCGGGCAGCGGCACGCCCTCGTCCAGGAACGGCTGCTGAATCCGGCGGGAGGCGAGGACTTCCAGGGTGCGGGGGTGCACGGTCAGCGCGCGGGAACGGTCGTCGCGTTCGGTGCGCTGTTCGAGCACGGTGGCCCTGATTCCGGCGAGCTGCAGTTCGGCGGCGAGCCAGAGCCCGACGGGCCCGGCGCCGGCGATGACGACGTGGTTGTTCATGGTGTTTCCTCCGATCACGTTCTTGGTCGCTGACCAAGGAACGGAGGCAAGTAAACTTGGTCAATGACCAAAAGGCAAGAGGGTGCGAGGCTCAGCACGTCCGTCGTCGTGCGCGCCGCTATCCAGTTGCTCGACGACGAGGGCCTGGAGGGTCTGTCCACCCGGGCCGTGGCCGACCGCTTGGGCGTGCGGATGAACACGGTGCTGTGGCACGTCAAGACGAAGGCTCGGATGCTGGAGTTGATGGCCGACGCCATCACCGGGGAGGTATCCCTCGACGGGCTTTCCGAAAACCCCGGCCAACGGGTACGGGAGATCGGCCGGCGGCTGCGTGGCGCGGCGCTGGCCCACCGCGACGGGGCCGCGCTGATCGTCGGTACCTATCCCGCCGAGCCGAATACCCTGGGCCTCGCTGAAACCCTGATCGGTGCCTGCGTGGACACCGGGCTGCCCGATCGGGACGCGGCGTGGACCGCGTGGACGCTGATCTACTTCGTGCTGGGGCTCACCCAGGAGGAGCAGGCCGCTCCCGGCCCCGAGGAGAACCGCCTCAGTGCCGCCGTGGAAGCAGGGGACTTCCCGATGCTGCGCCGGGTCATGCCGTTCCTCGACGTGGGGACGTTCGACGAGCGGTTCGAGTTCGGGCTGGACAGCATCCTCGGCCACCTGCCGCGATAATCCATTGTGGTGGGCCTTTTGTCATGGCTCTGGGGAGCGGGCCGGGGTGACCACTCCGCGGCCGGCGGCGGCCCTCTGACGTGCCGATTCGTAGAGCACGACAGCTGCGGCGGTCGCCGCGTTGAGGGAGCTGGCGGACCCGGACATGGGGATGCGGACGAGCTGGTCACATGCCGCGTGCCAGCCGGAGCTGAGGCCGGTGGTCTCGTTGCCGATCAACGTCAGGGTGGGTTGTGTGAAGTCGTGCTCGGCGGCGTCCAGGCTGCCGCGCTCATCGGTTCCCACGATCCTCATGGCGACGCCGGTGGCGCGGACGTCTGCCACCCAGGACAGCACAGCCTGGTGGGAGTGCGCCCGGACCACAGGCAGCGCGAACAGCGAGCCGGTGCTCGCCCGGACCGCCTTCGGGTCGTACACGTCGGCGGCGTGGCCGGTGATGATGACGCCGGAGGCGCCGAAGGCGTCGGCCGACCGAACCAGGGTCCCGATGTTTCCGGGGCTGGTGGGCCGATCGAACACGACGGTGAGCATGGCCGGCCCGACGGGGATACGGCGCAGGTCGTCCTCCGGCATGGCGACCACGGCCAGCAGCTCGGGAACCGTGTCCGCCCTACCTCCCAGCTCGTGCATCAGTTCCCGGGAGACAGCGATCTTCTCGGCCCGGACTGTGCCCAGCGCCTCGCGCGCCCAGCCGGACAGTTGAGCGCCGTCGTCGTAGAGCAGCTCCCGGATCTGCCAGCCGTGTTCGACGGCCATGGTGATCGAGCGCACGCCCTGCACGAGGAACTCACCACGTCGCTGCCGCTTGGTCCGATTGCCGAGGAGCGCTTCCCACTGCTGGAACCGCGCATTGCGGCCACTCACTCGCAGAATCAAGGTCGTACGCATGTCGTGTCGTCCATGCCCCCATAGTGCGGCGGCGTGGGCCTGATCACCCGACACTTTCCGCGCCGCTTTTATCGGGTGCCCACCGGTGCACTGCGACCGGGCTCCACATCGGACGGCGGCTGCATGATCCCGGCACTGCGTCTGGCCCGTCGAAGGAAGCGAACAGGTGGACGCCCGTATCGTCGACCGCCCGAATTCCCGCTCGTGGGGCACGCGGCTGCTCGCCGGGGTGGGGTCCGTCGTGCAGTCGGACCGCGTCGGCGTCCGGGCGGCCTATCGAGCCCTCTCCGCGTCACGATGGGTGACTGTCCACGGGGAGCATTACGGGGTGTGCGGCATTCTGTGGGGCCTCCCACCTCCGCGGCTTTCCGGAAAGCGCCGGCTTTGCCCCGGATGCCGGCACACCAGGTGACGATCGAGGTCGTCAGCCAGCCGCGAGGGGCGGCCGCATCACCCCGGGCTCCTCGCTCACCAGCACCAACCCCACGCGGCGAACTCCTTTTGGGACTCCACCGCAACGTACATCCGATACTCGGCAAATCCGGACGGCTGCCGAGGGGTCAGTCACCCGTCACACCACGTAAGCGATGAAATTCGGCCGGCGCCGTGGCTGGTCTCCTCTCCAAGCTGCTGACTATCATCCCGTCGGATGAATCTGATGTTGAGGGCCGCGCCCCAAGTCCTGCGGCGTACCGCACGTGGCCTGGCGCTGGCCCTGCTGCTGACGGTGTCGTCCTGCACGGCCGAGCCGCCGCCACCACCACCGCAGCCGGCCGCCCTGCCCGGCACGATCGAGCGCGGCAGCGATAACCCGCTGACCGGCGCGGGACTGGCTCGTGCCCAGAACACGCGGGACCATCTGCGGTCTCGGCTGGAGCAGCACTACGAGGCGTCCTGGGACGCCACATGGTACGAACTTCCCGCGTCAACCATGTGGGATGCGATGACAGCCCATTTCGCGGCCGAGCTAGGCCCGAACTGGGAAGTCGACACGCGTTACCCCGAGGGCGGGGCCCGCGATCCGGGCTACAGCTGCATGGTCTGGAGCGACGGCGACCGGGCAGTGGCGATCGCCTACACCGTGGCCGACCCCGGCAACGGGCGGGTGCTCACCGTGCTGCTGCCGACCGGCGACCAGTAGGCCACCCGCCGGCGGGAAAGGGGGCAGCAGCACTGTGGACGAGAGCACGCTATGGGAACTCGTCGCCGCGTGCCGGCAGGAGAGCGGAAACGACACCGAACTCACCTCGCGTCTCCTGTTTCGCCGTCTCCGTGTGCTGAGCGCAACCGAGGTCGTCGACTTCGTCCAGCTGTGGGAGAAGGTGAGATCTCGCCTATACACGTGGCCGGTGACTGACGCGATCTGCCTGTTGCTCGGTGTGGTCGAGGAAGAAGATCTGCCTCATGTTCAGGACTGGATCATCTCGCACGGGCGAGCGGTGGTCGAGCGCACGATCGAGGATCCGGACACCCTCGTCGAACTCGCGTCAGATGCGACGAACGCCCGTGCTCCGTGGTTCGGCGAATTCACTACGGAGGCGCACATCATCGTCAGCGGCGCCTGGCCGCTGGGATACGACCCGGACGGCCCCGAGGACTTGCTCGGCGAGCATGTGGACCTCGCCAATCAGGCCGTCACGAATCAGCAGTTTCCGCGATTGGCGGTCTTCCGGCGCCAGCACCCGGAACTCGGCACCCCTGAACTGCGCTGACCCGTCCGGAACGATCGTCTCAGCGAGAGGTGGCCCGGCTGTTCGGACAGCGCGACTGCTGGCTTTTGTCGCAGGGCAGGTCGCTCGCGCCGTGGTGGCTGTGGCGTCCCGATTCCCCCGTAACGCGGTGCGTAACCGGGCGAGAGCGACCTGTGCCCCCTGCAACGGTGTCAATACTCGCTGCAGGACCTTGTGCGAAACGTGGGAGACTCGTAGCGGCTCTTGTGGATTTCTTGAATCCCCTGGTCGCGGGTTTTCGGTGATGGGCGTGCGGAGGTCAGTTGGCGGCGGAGTTCGGTGTGCTCGGCGTGGTGGAGGCCCGGATCGGCGGGGCGCCGGTCGATCTGGGGCATGCCCGGCAGCGGTGTGTGCTGAGCGTGCTGCTCGTGGAGGCCGGCCGGCCGGTGACGGTGGACCAGCTGATGGACCGGGTCTGGGGCGATCGGGCACCGCAGCGGGCCGCCGGCGCGCTCTACAGCTATCTGTCCCGGCTGCGGCGAGCGATCTCCGGTGTGGACGGTGCGGAGATCCGGCGGGAGCCGGGCGGCTACCTTCTCACCACGGATCCGCAGGCCGTGGACCTGCACCGGTTCCGCAGGCTGCTGACCGAGGGCCGGGCGGCCCGGTCGGACCGGGCCGCCGCCGACGTGATCGGGCAGGCGCTGGGCCTCTGGCGCGGTGAGCCGTTCGCCGGTCTGGACACGCCGTGGCTGGACGGTATGCGGCGCACGCTGCTCGGCGAGCGGTTCGCCGCCGAGCTGGACCGCAACGACGTGCTGCTGCGGCTGGGCCGGCACGGTGAGCTGCTGCCGGGGCTGACCGCCGCGGTCGCCGAGCATCCGCTGGACGAGCGGCTGGCCGGGCAGGCGATGCTCGCGCTGTACCGGTGCGGGCGTCAGGCCGACGCGGACGAGCAGTATCGGCGGATCCGCCACCGCCTCGCCGACGAGCTGGGCAGCGATCCGGGCGCCGCGCTGCGCCGGTTGCACGAGCAGATCCTGGTGGCCGATCCCGAACTCGCCGCGCCGGCGGGGGACGGGCCCATCGCGGTGCCGGCCGCGGAGCACCGGCCGATCGGGGAGAACCGGCCGGCCGGGGCGGGGGCCGCGACGACGGTACCCACGCAGCTCCCGGCCGATGTGCGGGCGTTCACCGGCCGTACCGGAGAAATGGCCGCTCTGGACCGCCTGCTCGCGCCGCCCGGCGGCGGCGAGCCGCCGCTGACCGTCGCGCTTCTCTCCGGTACGGCAGGGGTCGGCAAGTCCGCGCTGGCCGTCCGGTGGGCGCACCACGTCCGGCACGCGTTCCCGGACGGGCAGCTCTACGTGAACCTGCGCGGCTACGACGCCGAGCAGCCGGTCGCGGTCGCGGACGCCCTCGCCGGGTTCCTCACCGCGCTCGGCGTGCGCGGGCCGGAGATCCCGCCGGGCACCGACGAACGCGCCGGCCGGTACCGGTCCGAGGTCACCGGCCGCCGGATGCTCGTGCTGCTGGACAACGCGTCCTCGGTGGAGCAGGTTCGGCCGCTGCTGCCCGGCACCGGTTCGTGCCTCGTGCTGATCACCAGCCGGGACTCGCTGCCCGGCATGGTGGCCGTGCACGGCGCCGAGCGGGTCAACCTGGATCTGCTCCCGCTGCCGGACGCGGTCGGGCTGCTGCGCAAGCTGATCGGCGCCCGGGTGGACCGGGAGCCGGCGGCCGCCGCCGACCTGGCCGCGGCGTGCGCCCGGCTGCCGCTGGCCCTGCGGATCGCCGCCGAGCTGGCCGCCGAGCGGGCCGACGTGCCGCTCGCCGAGCTCGTCGCCGAACTCGGCGACCACCAGGTACGGCTCGACCTGCTGGACGCCGGCGGCGACCCGCGCGCCGAGGTCCGGGCGGTGTTCTCCTGGTCCTACCAGAACCTGCCCGCCGACGCGGCCCGCGCGTTCCGGCTGCTCGGACTGCATCCGGGGGAGACCGCGCACGTCGACGCCGTGGCCGCGCTGATCGACGCGGGCACCCGGGCCGGCGAGGCGCGGCGGCTGCTCGGCGTGCTGACCCGGGCCAGCCTGGTCCAGGCCGGGCCGGGCAGCCGGTACGGGATGCACGACCTGCTCCGCGCGTACGCCGCCGAGCTCGCCGCCCGGCACGACGCCGAACCGGACCGGCGGGCCGCGCTCACCCGGCTGTTCGACCACTACCTCACCGGTGCGGGCGCGGCCATGGCCACGCTGTACCCGGACGGCATCCCGGCGACCGGCGACCCGGACACCGCCCGGGCCTGGATCGAGGCGGAACGGCCCAACCTCGCCGCGCTCTGCGCGTACGGCGCGGCGCACGGCTTCTACCGGCACACCGTCGCGCTGGCCGGGACCCTGTTCCGCTACCTCGACGCGGGCGGCCCGGTCGCCGAGGCGGCAGCCGTCACGACGTCCGCGGTGTGCGCGGCCCGGGCCCTCGGCGACCGTGACGCGCAGGCGCGGGCGCTCTCCAACCTGGGCCGGCTGCACCGGCGGCAGGGCCGGCTGCACGAGGCCGCCGCCACCTACCGGCAGGCGCTGGTCCTCTACACCGACCTCGGCGAGCCCGCGGCCGAGGCGCCGGTGCTGCGCAACCTGGGCAGCGTCGACTGGCGGCTGGGTGACTACCGGCGAGCCGCGGACCACTACCGGCGGGCCTGGACGGTGTACGAGCGGCTGGGCGACGCCGCCGGCCAGGCCGACGCGCTGGTCCGGCTCGGGCTGGTGGACGCGCGGCTGGGCGACCAGACGCAGGCGGCGCGGCGGTTCGCGGCGGCGCTGGATCTGTACGTCACGCTCGGCGACCGGTTCAGTGAGGCGTACGTGCTGTCGCTGCTCGCCCGGCTGCCGCAGCGCGCCGCGCCGCTGGACCGGGCCGCGGCCCGCCTGGAGCAGAGCCTCGCCGCGGTCCGGAGTGCCGGTGATCGGACCGCGGAGGCGTACGCGCTCACCGATCTGGCCGGGATCGACGCCCGCCGGGGCCGCCTCGCCGAGGCCGCCGGTCACCTGCGCCGCGCGCTCGTCCTGCACCGGCGGATCGGCGACCGGGCGAGCGAGGCCGAGGCGCTCAACGACCTCGGGCAGGTGCTGCTCGCCGCCGGGGAGACGGCCGAGGCGCGGGCCCAGCACGATCAGGCGCTGGCCCTGGCCGAGGAGATCGGCGATCGGTACGAGCAGGCGCGCGCCCACGACGGCGTGGCCGCGGCGTTGCGCGACTCCGGCGATGCCGACGGCGCCGGGCCCCACCTCGACCAGGCCCGACGGATCTTCACCGAGCTGGAGGTGCCGGCCGCCCCCGTGGTCAGCGTCGGCTAGGGACGGCTCTAATCGCGGATCACGCCGTCGATCCAGAGCACTGTCACCGGCCGCCCGCGGGCCCGGGCGTACGCGACCACGTCCGCCGTCCCGCCCAGTCCGCGGGCCGGCAGGCCGTCCCAGACCGCGAACAGGTGGTCGCAGCGGTCCACCAGCGCCTGGCCGGCCGCGAGGAACGCCTGCTCGGACGGCTCGGCGTACGGCATCGTGACCACCGTCGCCGACGCGCGCAGGAGGTCGTGGAACCGGGCCCGGCTGTCGTCCTCGGGCAGCGAGCAGGCGTAGTCCGCACACGGCAGGACCGCCTCGAGGGTGCCGCCGGCCGCCAGCACGCAGGCGGCGAAGAGCTGGTCCGCGCCGTCCGCGAGGCTCGACACCCCGTGCAGGCCGCCACCGGCGGGCAGCACCCGGCGCCAGTGGTCCGCCGCATGACCGGCGACGACCGGCGGGAGCGCCCGGTGGCCGGTGACACCGAATCGCACATCCGCCCCCGATCCGCTCAACAGGTGGCCCGGTAGGGGAGTTCGGGGATGTAGCGGGCCCACTCGCCGGCGTTGAGCCCCCGGCCGCTGAGGGCGCAGGCGCCGCCGGCCGGGTCGGCGGCGAGTTCCGGTGGCACGGTGACGTCCCAGAGCGTGACGTTCTTGGTCGGCAGCCCGTAGTGGCCGCCGGCCGCCACGGTGCGCCCGTCCGGGCTGAGCGCCGTGTGGAAGGTCTGCGTGTCCGGGCCCTTGATCATGGCGTACCGGACCGGGGTGCTCGGATCGCTGATGTCCCACAGCATCAGGGCGTTGTCCATGCCCGCCGTGGTCAGGGTGCGCCCGTCCGGGCTGAACGACGCCGAGAGGGCGTAGCCGACGTGGCCGGTCAGGGTGGCGATCCGGCGTGGCTGGGCCAGGTCGGCGACGTCCCACAACATGACGGTCCCGGTGTCGGTGGTGGCCGCCGCCATCGTGCGCCCGTCGGCACTGAACTCCAGGGAGTTCGCGTGGTAACCGATGTAGTCGGCGAGCGGTATCGAGGTGAGCCGCACCGGGGCGGCCCGATCGGTGACGTCCCACATCGACACGTTGGATCCCTCACCGGCGGCCATCGTGCGCCCGTCCGGCGTGAACGCGACCGAGGACAGCATGTCGCGCAGCGGAAGCTCGGTGAACTTGGCGGGCTGTTTCCGGTCGGTCAGGTCCCACAGGGTCATCTTGCCCTTGCCGTGACCGACGGCAAGGGTACGGCCGTCCGCGCTGAGCGCCATCGCCCATACGAGGTCGGCGGGGCCCGCGCCGGGATCGGCGAACTCGGCCAGCGGCACCGGCTCGGCCGGCCGGGTGGTGTCCAGCACCGTCACCACGTTGTCCGGGCCGGCCACGACCAGGGTGCGGCCGTCCTCGCTGAGGGCCATCCCCTCGACCTTGCCGGTGCGCAGCGTCCGGTCGCCGTGCCGGACCGGGGCGGCCGGGTCGGTCAGGTCCCAGGTCACCCCGGTCCCGTCCCGGCCCGCGGTGACGAGCGTGCGGTTGTCCGGGCCGAACGCGAGTCCCATCACCCGCGCGGGGATCGGGCCGGGAAGCGTGGTGATCGGCTCCGGGGCGTACCGGCCCTTGACGTACCAGATCGTCGCCGTGCGGTGGTCGCCCGCGGTGGTCAAGGTCCGGGAGTCCGGGCTGAAGGTCATCGCCCGGACCGGGCCGCCGCGGGCGGTCAGGTCGGCGATCAGCGCGAGCAGCGTCGGCCACTCGTTGTCGTAGTCGAAGCTCCAGACCGCGGTGCGCCCGTCCGAGTCCCCGAAGGCCAGCATGTTCCCGTCCGGGCTGAACCCGAGGGTGCTGAGGGCGGTGTCGCCCCGCACCGCGCGCTCCGAGGCGCCCTGCCGCGGCTTGGCCGGATCGATCAAATCCCAGAGGTACACGTAACCCGACGGTCCCTGGACCGCGACGATCGGGAGCTCCGGGTGGAACGCGATCTTCGCGTCGACGACCTCGTCACCCCAGCCGACGCTGATCGTGGAGCGTCGCACCGGGGCGGCCGGGTCGGCCAGGTCCCAGACGGTGACCGCGTCGCCGCTGGTCAAGGCCGTCCGCCCGTCCGGGCCGAACCGCAGCGGGTACGCGTCCGGCAGCGTGGCGAGCCGGACCGGCTGCGCGCCCGTGACGTCCCACAGAACGGTGCTCCGGTCCGCGTTGCTGGTGGCGACGGTGTGCCCGTCCGGGCTGAACGTGACGGCCACGATTCCGGCGGGGTCGGTGAGCCTCTGTCCCCGTACCGGATGGGTGGGTCGGGAAATGCTCCACACCGTCGCCTCGGAGCCTCCGTCGAAGACCGCGAGGGTCTGCTCCGGGCCGGCCTCCAGCGAGATCGGCGAACCGGCGGACGGCGCCGGAAGCCGGCTCAGCCGGACCGGTTTCGCCGGGTCGCGCGTGTCCCACAGGGAGATCGTCCGGTCGGCGGCGGAGGTCGCGGTCAGCCGCTCGCCGACCGCCGCGACATCGATCACCTCGCTGATCGCGCCGGCGTGGCTGGTCGCCATCGCGAGGTGGCTGAGCTGCTCGCGGGTCTGTTCGTCGTCCGTCAGGCGCTGCGCGGCAACGCCCAGCATGAGGGCCTTCCTCGGATCGTCCCGGATCATCGCGCGGGCCCGGTCCAGCAACCGCTGATTGATCATGAGGCGTTGCTGCGCCGCCGCCGCCTCCCGCTGCCGGCGGGCCTCCTCGGCCGCCTCGCGGGCCAGTTTCTCCTGCCGCTTGCGCTCCTCCTCGGCCTGCCGGGCCAGCTCGCGGTGCTGCTCGGCGATCTGTTCCTGCTCCTCGGCCCGGGCGGTCGCCTGGTTCGCGAGCGCCTGCTGCCGGCGGGCGTTCGCCGCCTGCCGCTCGGCGTTGGCCTTCTGCCGCTCGGCCTCGGCGGCGGCGTCCTCCGCCAGGTCCTGCTGCCGCGCGGCGTTCGCCTTCTCCCGTTCGGCGCCGGCTTTCTCCTGTGCGGCGTCCTGCCGGTACCGCGCGGCGTTGGCCTGCTCCCGCTTCGCCTCGGCGGCGGCCTCCTCGGCCAGCGCCTGCTGCAGTCTCACCTCGGTGGCGGCGTTCTCGGCCAGGATCTGCTGCCGCTCGGCCTCCGCGGTGGCGGTGGCGGCCAGGGTCTGCTGCTGGACCGCGAGCGCCTCCTGCCGCCGGGTCTCGCCGGTCGCCGCTCGGGCCCGTTCCTCCTGCGCCCGGGCGTTGGCCTGCTGCCGCTGCGACTCCTCGGTGGCGCGCTCGGCGGTGCTGCGCTGCTGCGACGCCTCGCGCTGCTGCGCGCGGGCCTCGGTCGCCGCGGCGTTGGCCCGGTCGGCGTTGCGCACCGCGACGAGCCCGGTCAGCGACGTGACGAGGGCCAGCGCCACCAGCGCCGCCGCCGCGGCCGCCGACAACCGCCGGGCCCGCCGGTGCTGCCGGACGTCCTCGCCCTCCAGCTCGTCCTTGCTCACCCCGTGCATCGGCGCCGCGAGCTGCGCGATGGCGTCGCGGAACCGGATGTGCTGCAGGCTCAGGTGCAGGTCGTCGCGAGCCCACCGCAGGTCCAGGTAGAGCGGCTCCTCGGCGAACACGCCGCGCAGGGCCGCCGGCACCGCCGTCGAGCCGGCGGTGAAGTCCCGGGCCGCCGGGTCCCAGGTCCACTCGCCGTCGGTGACCACCGGGAGGATCCGGTCCGGTGACTTGGTCGCCAGCCAGTGCTCGATCTCCCGGTTCACCCACGGCGAGCCGGCCGCCTCCGGGGAGGCGAGCAGCACGAAGTGCTTCGAGCCGTCCAGCGCCTCCTGGATCGAGGTCCACAGTTTGGGCGTCACCGCCAGCCCGGTCTGGTCCCGGAAGATCCACAGTGCGCGGCGCCGGTGCCAGGGTTTCGCCAGCCGGTGCAGGCCGCGCTGGACAGCGGGCGCGAGCCGTCCGTCGGCGGCATGGCTGTAGGAGATGAAACCATCGAACGGCATGACTGTCCCCGGCGGTCGGCGTGGGCGGCGGGGACCGATTCTCCATGTCACCGACGCACCGGTAAAGCCGCTGGGCGTGCCGCGTGGCGGCCGGCCGTCCCATGTGCTTTGATCTATGAGGGCCGGGCATTCTCCCCCGTGGATGCCCGGCCCTCATCGTGCCGGTCGGCCGGGGCGGGCCAGCGTTGCTCGATCCGGGCCAGTCGCCAGACCAGGATCGCGGCCACCCAGGACAGGGCGAAGAGGGCGACGATGCCGTACCCGGCGTAGTCCAGCGGGACGGCGGCGATGGCGGCCAGCGGGCCTGAGGTGATGTTCGCCTGGCCGGCGACCACGCCGCTCAGCTGGATGGTGCCGATGATCAGCGCCACGGCCACCGAGATCGTGGTGATGGTGAGGTTGTAGAAGACCTTGCGGATCGGCCGGGCGAACGCCCAGCCGTACGCGGCGTTCATGAACACGCCGTCGATGGTGTCCATCAGGCACATGCCGGCGGTGAACAGCACCGGCAGCACCAGGATCGCGGCGAACGGCAGGTGGAACGCGGCCGCGCCGCCGGCCAGCAGGAGCAGGCCGACCTCGGTGGCGGTGTCGAAGCCGAGGCCGAAGAGCAGGCCGATCGGGTAGATGTGCCACGGCTTGCGTACCGACCGGGTCAGGCCGCGCAGCAGTCTGCTCAGCAGGCCGCGCCGGCCGAGGTGGTCCTCCAGCGCCTGCTCGTCGTAGTGGCCCCGGCGCATGCCGCGGAACACCTTGAGCACGCCGGCCAGGACGGCCAGGTTGAGCAGGGCGAGGATCCAGAGGAATACGCCGGACACCGAGGCGCCGATGACACCGGTGACCGAGTGCAGGCCGCTGCCGTCGTCCTGGACCTGGCCGGCGAACGCCCGCACGCCCAGCGGCAGCAGGATCGCCAGCGTGAACACGATGGTGCTGTGCCCGAGCGAGAACCAGAAACCGACCGAGAGCGGCTGCCGGCCGCCGCCGGCCCGCGCGTTGTCCTGGATGAGCTTGCGGGTGGTGTTGTCGACAGCGGCGATGTGGTCGGCGTCGAAGGCGTGCCGCAGGCCGAACGTGTACGCCAGCACGCCGACGCCCACGGTGAACACCGGATGATCGCCGCCGAGCGGCAGGTGCCGCGGCACGACGACGCCGAACAGCATCCCGAACCCGAGCAGGTGCAACAGCACGATGACACTCGTCATCCCGCCCAGCGACCACCGGTCCCGGCGGGTCAGGCTGCTGCGGAAGCTGATCGCGATGTCTGACATGTCTACCTTCTCCCTGAGGTGAGCGCGGCCTTCGCCAGCGGCACGTGGCGGACCGAGAAATGCGGGTTCAGGCGCAGCGCCGTGGTCAGCGCGGCACGGGCCGGCTCGTCCCGGCCGAGATCGGCGAGGATCATTCCGCGGTGGTAGTGCAGGAGCGCGTCGCGGCTGCCCAGCCGGAGCGCCTCGTCGGCCCGGCGCAGGGCTTCGGCCGGCCGGCCCGCGGCGCGCAACGCCCAGGCCAGCGCGTCGGCGGCGGCGATGCTGGGGCGGGCGGCGTACAGCTGCCGCGCGCGGCCGAGGGCAGCCCGGTCGCCGTGGTCGGCGGCGAACAGCACGGCGTCCGGCTCGGGCGGGACGCCGCCGCCGCGCTGAGTGGCCCAGCCCGCCTCGGCGAGGGTGTACTGCTCGGCGGCGGCGGTGTCCTGCCCGAGCGCGCTGAGCAGGTCACCCAGTTCGGTGGCGTAGGCCGGGCTCGGGTCGGCCGCGACGACCGCGCGGTATTCGCTGACCGCTGTCGCGGTGTCCCCGCGAGCCGCGTGGACCCGGGCCCGGCCCACCCGTAGCGGCGCGTTCTCCGGCGCCAGCCGCAGCCCCTGCTCGAACTCCGCCGCCGCGGCGGCGAGGTCGCCGGTCCCGAACGCGAGTTCGCCGAGGTGGTACCGCGCGAACAGGATGTCCGGGGTGGCGGACGCGGCGTCCAGGGCGCGGCGCATCGCGCCTGTCGCGCGGCCGGGGTCGCCGCGCAGTTCCCAGGAGTACGAGGCCCGCGCGTACGCGGCAGTGTCCGGTCGCAGGTCCACCATCCGCTGGATCGCCTCGAACGCCTCCCGATAGCGGCCCAGCTCGGTCAGGGCGTCGGCGACCACACCGATCGCGGCGGCCTGATAGGGATCGACAGCGATAGCGGCCCGGCCGTGGCGCAGCGCGGCCGGGAAGTCGTGCCGGGCGGCGGCCAGCGCGCCCATGCCGGTGAGCGCCGCCGCGTTCCGGTCCGGCCGGATCTCGAGCGACCGGTCCAGCGACTGCTCCGCGAGCGGGTAGTCGGCCGGGTTCCCGGTGGAGCGGGCCCGCTGCACGTACGCCATGCCCAGCTCGGCCCAGGTGGTCCAGTCCCGCGGCAGGCGCTGGAGCCGGTGCTGGGCCGCGGTGATCGGATCGGTGCCCCGGGCGGCGGCCGGCCGGGCCGGCGCCGGATCCCCGGACGGCGCGAGCAGGGCGCCGGCCGCGACCACCAGCGCGACGCCGAGCACCGAGACCGCGATGAGCGTCATCACGCGGCGCATGTGAACCTCCCAGAGGACAGCGGATGTCGTCGATGAGGGGGTTCGCGGCAGGCGGCGTTCCGGATGGCCCGATGTCGCCAACGTGACTCGGCACATCCGGCCGCGGCCGGTACGCGAATGAGGTCCGACAGCCACCGCGGCCCACCCGGGCCGCACCGGCTGAAGTGGAGGAGGACCTCATGCTTCAACGCTCAAGCAGGACGGCGCTCGGCATCGCCGCGGCGCTCACCGCCGCGGCGTGCGTGGCGTCGCTGGCGCCGGCCGTCACGCAGGCGTCCAGCCACCGGGAGGCGCCGCTGGTCGCCGGCGAGCCTCAGCTGGACAACACCGACGTGTACGCGTTCGTCAGCCCGGACGCCCCGAACACTGTCACGATGCTCGCCAACTGGGTGCCGTTCGAGGAGCCCAACGGCGGCCCGAACTTCTACCCGTTCGCCAGCGACGCCGCCTACGACATCAACATCGACAACGACGGTGACGCCCGCGCCGACCTGATCTACCGGTGGACGTTCACCGACAACTACCGCAGCAAGAACACGTTCCTCTACAACACCGGGGTGGTCACCACGCTCGACGACCCCGACCTCAACTACCGTCAGACCTACAAACTCGAGGCGATCACCGAGTCGGGCAGCACCACCCTGATCAACAACGGCCGCGTCGCCCCGTCCCGGGTCGGCAACGCGTCAATGCCGAACTACGCGAGCCTCGCCAACGCGGCGATCACCCCGCTGCCGGGCGGCGGGCAGACCTTCGCCGGGCAGGCCGACGACCCGTTCTTCCTCGACCTGCGGATCTTCGACCTGCTCTACGGCGGGGACTTCTCCGAGGTCGGCCAGGACACGGTCGGCGGCTACAACGCCAACACCCTCGCCATCCAGGTGCCGAAGAGCGTGCTGGCGCTCGGCGGCGACGCGACCCGCAACCCGGTGGTCGGCGTCTGGTCCACCACGTCACGCCAGCGCATCGAGGTCGTCGACACCCTCAACAACCGCAACCGGTACGGCGGCTGGCAGCAGGTGTCCCGCCTGGGCATGCCGCTGGTCAACGAGGTGGTCATCCCGGTCGGGCGCAAGGACGAGTTCAACGCGACAGCGCCCCGCAACGACGGCAAGTTCGCGCAGTTCGTCACCAACCCCGAGGTGCCGCGCCTGGTCGAGGCGATCTACAAGATCCCGGCGCCGGCCACACCCCGGCAGGACCTGGTCGAGGTGTTCCTCACCGGGCTGTGCAAGGCCTGCGGGCCGGTAGCGGTCGACCTGAACTCGCAGCGGCTCAACCGTGACGTCGATCCGGCCACGTTCGTGCCGAGCGAGCAGCTGCGGCTGAACATGTCGGTCCCGCCGTCCGCGACGCCGAACCGGCTGGGCGTGCTCGGCGGCGACAACGCCGGGTTCCCGAACGGGCGCCGGCTGGCCGATGACGTCACCGACGTCACGCTGCGGGTGGCCGAGGGCGTGCTGCTGCCGAACCACCCGGCGGCGGTCGACGGACTCGGCGACGCGGTGGACACCAACGCGCGGGCGTTCCGCGGCACGTTCCCCTACGTCGCGCTGCCCAACGTGATCGCGGTGAACCAGAACTGACCACGGCCGGACGACTTGGGGCGCCACCGCGGTGGCGCCCCGGGAAGGAAACCCGAAGTGAAGCGACCCATTCTCCTGGCGGGCGCGGCTGTCGTGATCGCATCTGCCGCCCTGGCCGTCGTCAGGTGGACCGCCCCGGCCGAGCCGCGGCTGGTGCTGCCGGCGGTGGAACAGTTCCGGCCCGGCTCCTGCCGGGACGCCGCCGAGGCGGTACGCACCCTGGCCCGCCTCACCCACGCCGATGACGTCACGACGCTGACCGCGGCCGACCGCACCGAGCTGCGCCGGGTGCAGGAGCGGCTCGACACGCTCCGGCCGGCCGCGCCCGCCGAGGTGCGCGAGCCGATGGCGGCCGTGGTCCTGTCGCTCGGCTACCTCCGTCTGCGGCTCGACAGCAGGACGGCCGAGCCCGGATATCTGCACGACGTGGAGACCGCCCGTGCCGCGCTGGAGAGAACATGCGTCAGCGCCGGATGACACCGTCGGCCGCACGAGCCTAGAGTGAGGCCGACGTGGGGGTGAGCGCCTTGCAACAGCAGCGTTCCACCGGTGCGGCCAGCGACGACGCGAGGCTGCGCGATCGGCTCGTGTTCGGTGACGAAACGGCGTTCATCGATCTGTACGAGCGATTCGAGTCCCTTGTCCACACGATCGCCGCCCGGGTGACACGCGACGGCCGTGCCGCCGAGGACGTCACCCAGGAGGTCTTCCTCGCCTTCTGGCAGCGCCCGTTCGACTACGAGCCGGACCGGGGCAGCCTGCGCGGCTGGCTGGCGATGATGGCACACCGCCGCGCGGTGGATCTGGTGCGCCGGGAGGAGACGCACCGCCGGAGGTCCCTGGACGGCCGGCTGTACGCCGGCGCGGTCAGCCGCGGCGACCCGGTCGGTGACCAGGTCTCCGACGCCGACGCGGCCGAGCGGCTCGGCCACGCGCTGCGGACCCTGCCCGAACACCTGAGCCGCGCGATCACCCTGGCATATCTGGAGGGCCACACCTACCGTGAGGTCGCGACAGTGCTCGGCCTGCCCGAGGGCACCGCGAAATCCCAGCTGCGTGAGGGACTGCGCCGGCTGGCCGTGGCGCTGGGAGGCGCCCACCACCAGGAGGGGGAGGAGAAATGACCGGCACGGACAGCCATGAGACGGTCCTTCCTCTCATCGGGGCATGGGCGCTGGACGCCTGCTCCACGGCCGAGGCGGAGGTCGTCGAGGCACACCTGGTCTCCTGTCCGGCCTGCGCGGCCGAGGCCGGTGAGCTGCGGGAGGTCGCGGCCGGCCTGGCCGGTGACGACCTGCGGCAGTCACCCGGCTCGACGGCCCGGCTGCTCTCGTCCGCCCGGCGGGTGCGACGACCGGCGGCGGCCGCACCGGCGTTCGCCGCGCCGTACGCCGCCCAGGTCGCGGCGCTGGACCTGCTGCTCTCCGGCCTCGACGCCGAGCGCTGGCGGCGGACCGCAGCGTACGAGGAGATGACCGTGCACGACCTGGTCGCGCACCTGGCCGCCACCGACTCCCTGATCGCCGCCGGGCTGGGACTGCCGGTCGAGCCACCGGTCGAGCCGGGCCAGAGACTGGCCGCCCGCACCGCCGCCGTCCTGCGCCGCGAGCGGGGACGTCCCGCCGAGGAGACCCGGCGCTCGTGGCGCGCGCAGGCCGACGCGGTGTGCCGTGCGCTGCGGGAGCACCCGGCGCCCGCGACGGTGACGATGGGCCGCCCGTTCCCGGTGACCGACGCGTTGCTGGCCCGGGCCTTCGAGACGTGGATACACCGGGAGGACATCGCCGCCGCGGTGGGGCGGCCGACCGTGCCGCCGCTCCCGGAGCATCTGCACCCGATGACCGACCTCGCGGTCCGGTCGCTGCCCGGCGTCCTGACCCGCCGCCTGACGGCACACCACGATCAACTGGTCCGGCTCGACCTGACCGGTGACGGCGGCGGGACGTGGACGGTGCCGCTCTCCCTGCCGGACACGGTCCCCGTGGTGGCTCGCCCGGCCGCCACCGTGACAGTCGACGTCGTCGAGTTCTGCCGGCTGGCCGGCGCCCGCCGCGACCCGGACCGGATCGGCGCCGAGGTGGCGGGAGACGTCACGCTGGCGCGTGAGTTCCTGGCCGCGGTGCCCGCGATGGCGCCCGTCCCGTAAGGCCCGGTCGCGGGCGGGCCGCTCGTGTGAGGCCCGCTCGTGTGAGGCCCGCTCGGGTGCGGCCCGCTCGTGTGAGGACCGGGCCGGCGATCAGCCCAGACCTTGCTGGCTAATCGAGGAGTCGTCGACTTGCCGGATGTGCGATGGGCGCCCCCAGTTGTCGATCGTGGAGCGGTGCGGGCGGGCTGGCGCTCAGTGCTCTCGGAACAGGCACCCGGCAGCACTGGTGACCAGCTCATCTTGCTCGGCTGGCTGTCAGAGTTCTCACCGGCCAGTCGGGACAGCACTGAGCGCCAGCCGGACCACGCCTTTCCACGATCCACGCCAGCCGAGGACAGCACTCACGACCAGCGGGTCCAGCTGGTCCGGCTGGTGCTCAGCGTCGTTGCCGCAGCGGTGGGGTCCGGCTGGTCCGGCTGATCGTCAGTGCTGACCTCGCTGGCTAATTGAGAAAACTCCGCTACCAGCAGATATTCGGCCTACGCGGCTGTCGTGAGGCGGCATCCGCGCCGCCTGGGCCTCGTGCCCCGAGTGTCCCGACTACCCCGCGCTGGCCTCCTAAGGCTGGCATCTCGCACCTGCACCTCCGTCTCCCCGATCTTGGAGCGCGCCGTCCCGGCCGTAGCTCTGGCATGTGATCAAGCTGGGGTAGCCGTTCTGGTCTACGGCTGGCGTCGCCCGGCCGTAGCTCTGGCATGTGATCAAGCTCGGGTAGCCGCTCTGGCCTACGCTCCGCCGGGCCGTCAACGAAGATCTATTGGCCTAGGGGGACGGCCTGGCGACTGGTCACCGGCGGTCATACCCACGTTTCCGCAAGTAGACGGATTCCTCAATCAGCCAGCAGGGTCAGTGCTCCCGAACCGGCACCGTTCCCGGGGCGCACCATCGCCGCCGAGGGCCCCGCCGACAACCAGGCCGGACCGCCCGTCAGCACGAACCGTAGTCACCCAGCGTGCCGGCATCCACGGTAAACGTCGGGCTTCACGGAACCCCCGGACGCCCCGGGCCCTGCAGAATCACGCAGAGCCACGGCACTCCACGGTAACCGGCGACCGACCGTGACACGCGGCCGCATCGGCGCACTACCGGGCGGCGGGTTCAGCCAACAGGGTCAGTCCAGTCGGCGGTACCGGCTTCCGTGGAACACCAGCGGTGGCACGTCGGGGTCGGCGTCCAGGTCGTGCACGCGCAGCAACACGATGTCGTGGTCGCCGGCCGGGATCTCGCGCTCGACGCTGCAGTCCAGCCAGGCGCTGGAGCCGTCGAGCAGGACGGCGCCGTCCGGGCCGGCGTGCCAGTCCAGCTCGGCGAACCGGTCGGTGTCCCGGGCGCTGAGCCGGCGGCCGGCGTTCTCCTGGTGCGCGCCGAGCACGCTGACGCCCAGCCGCGGGGCCCGCCGCAGCACCGGCCAGGTGGTGGAGGTGTGCGCCACGCAGACCGACACCATCGGCGGGTCGAGCGACACCGAGACGAACGAGTTCGCCGCGAGGCCGGCGGGCGACCCGTCGACCATCGCGGCGAGGACCGTCACACCGGTCGGGAAGGACCCGAAGACCCGTCGCAGCCGTAGTGGCTCGAGTGCCGATCGCATGGTCATGTGGGTGCTCCTGTTCCGCTGATCCGAGGCTAAGCGGAGCACCCGCCGGTCGCCAACTCGAAGGTCAACCGACCCAGACCACGATCCCGGTGAGGCCGTGCAGCACGGCGGCCACTCCGGCGCGGACCGCCGAGGCGCACCGGGCGGGGGTGAACGACGCCGGGTCGTACGCGGACGGCGACCCGAGGCCCTCGCCCCGGAAACCGGCGCCGGTCCAGTCGGCCGCTGTGACGTTGCCGGTCGGCTCGGCGATCTCCGCCCCGACGATCAGGAACTGCTGGTCGAGGTGACTGGCCGTGACCAGGGCCAGCGCGTCGACCAGGTCGTTCCCGGCGCTGATCACCAGGTCCGGCTTCATCGTGATGGCCTCGACGATGCCGTCGACCGGATGCGCCGCGTCGGCCTCGACGGTGCGCAGCGACACCTTCTCCGCCGTGGCCCAGGACCGGACCGCGTCGGCCACGGCCTTCGCGGGCGCGTCGGCGCCGAGCGTCAGCAGCACGACGCGGTAGTCCTCGGGCGGGTGGACGCCGTCCCAGGAGCCGGGGCGAGGTGTGATGGTCGCCTCGGGCGCGGGCGGTGACGAGGGGTCGGAGAAGCCCGCGCCGAGGGCGCCGATCGGGGCCGGCACCGGCCGGGAGTCGGACCAGTCGTCGGCTGACGAGCAGCCGGTGAGCAGGACGGCGGCGGCGAGGGAGGCAGCGAGCAGGCGGAGCACGGGTCCTTTCCTACACGTGCGGGATGCCGGTCCGCCAAGGGCGCGATCATGTTGTCGCCAGCGGTTCGCCCAACATCTTGATCTTGTTAACCCGGCGGGTGCAGCGTGTCCCGCCGTGCCACTGCGAATACGCCGTATCCTCGCCGTTCTCCTGCTGAGCGGCGCCGCCCTCTCGATCGCGAGCCCCGCGCTCGCGCACGGTTTCTCCTCGACCGTCTACGCGGACGTCCGTCCCGGTGACAGCGGTCACGTCCGGACCGCGCTGGAGCTCGAGTACGACCTCTTCGTCGTCTCGGCCGCCGACTACCGCGACGACGACCAGCTCTTCCAGGAGGGCAACGCGGCCTTCGAAGCCGGTGACGCCACCGCGCAGGCGGCCGCGCTCAACGCGCACACCGCGGCGGCGGTCGGCTACGTCACCGAGCGCTTCTCGGTCACGGCGGGCGGCCAGGCGTGCGCGCCGTCTCCCGCCGGGCCGTTCCGCATGGGTACGCGGGAAGGGGTCCCCTACGCGACGCTGGACCTCGACTGGACGTGCGGGGAGCGCACCGGCGAGCACGAGATCCGCAGCGGGCTCTTCCCGGATGCGGAGACCTACGTCCGCGACACCAAGACCATCGTCACGTACGAGATCGACGGCCGGACCGGCAGCGCCGCGCTCGACGCCGGCCGCCAGGTCTTCTCCACGGCGCAGAGCTGGCAGCAGCGGTTCGGGGAGTTCTTCGTGCTCGGCGCCGAGCACCTGCTCCTCGGCATCGACCACATCCTCTTCCTGCTGGCGCTGATCGCCGGGTCGCGGCGGCTGCGGGAGATCGTGCTGGCCGCGACCGCGTTCACGGTGGCGCACTCGGTGACGTTCGTGCTGGCGGCGCTCGGCCTGGTCGAGGCGCCGGCCCGGGTGGTCGAACCGATCATCGCGCTCTCCATCGCCGTCGTGGCGGGCTGGCACCTGGCCCGTACCCCCCGGCAATTGATCGAAGCGCAAGCGGGCCCGCTGGGTCTCGACCGCGCGGGGTGGATCCGGCTGGCCGTGGTGTTCCTTTTCGGTCTGGTGCACGGCTTGGGCTTCGCCGGCGCGCTCGGCATCGACGAGGCCTGGTCGTGGACGCTGCTCTGGTCGCTGCTGGTCTTCAACGTCGGCATCGAGACCGTGCAGATCGGACTGATCCTGCTGGTCTTCCCGGTGCTGGCGATGCTGCGCCGGCGGACGCCGCGAACCGGTCGATGGGTGACGAACGTGATCTGCGCCGGGGTGGCTGTGATGGGGCTCATCTGGTTCTTCCAGCGGATCTTCGGCTCCTGAGCACCGGGGATCTTGATCTTGTTCACCGGTGGTTCACGGGGCAGGACGAGCTTGATCCGCGCCTCCCATCTTTCCCATTGGGAAGCGTTCTCTCTCATCAAGCAGGAAACGGAAACCGATGAGAACCCACCTGTCCCGCCGTCGCCGTGCCGCCGCTGGCGCCACGGCCGCGGTCCTCGGATTAGCGGTCGCCCTCGGCAGCGGACTGGCCACCCCGGCCCTCGCCGCCGACCCCGTCACGCTGAGCAGCATCGTCCTCGGCGTCGGCGCCAACGAGGCCCAGCGCATCGTGAGCTGGTACTCCTCGGCCGACACCGCCCAGTCGGTCCAGCTGGCACCCACCGCCGACATCGTCAACGGTGAGTTCCCGGCGGCCGCCGTGACCTTCGCCGGCGTCGGCGCCGCCAACATCGCCACGAGCGGCGGCTACAACCGGCACGCCACGATCACCGGGCTCAAGGAGAACACCGCCTACTCGTACCGGGTGGGCTCGGCGGACGGCTGGTCGGCGGCGTACGCCTTCAAGACGCAGGACTTCGAAGGCGACTACGACTTCCTGTTCTACGGCGACCCGCAGATCGGCGCGTCCGGCAACCTCGCCAAGGACCAGGCCGGCTGGACCGACACCCTGGACGTGTCGCTCGCCGCCAACCCGAACGCGGAGATCCTGGTCTCCGGCGGCGACCAGGTCGAGACCGCCAACACCGAGGCGCAGTGGAGCGCCTTCCTGGCCTCCGACAAGCTGCGCCAGTACCCGTGGGCGGCCACCATCGGCAACCACGACGTCGGCGGCAAGGCGTACGAGCAGCACCTGTTCACCCCGAACACGGACCGCTCGGGCGCCTACTACTCCAACGGCAACCCGGCGTCCAACACGTCCGGTGGCGACTACTGGTACATCTACAAGGACACGCTGTTCATCGATCTGAACAGCAACAGCTACGCCACCTCGCAGGGCGGTGGCGGTGACGCGGCGCACGTGCAGTACGTGACCGACGTCGTGAAGCAGCACGGTGGCGAGGCGAAGTGGACCGTCCTGGTCTACCACCACTCGATCTACTCGGCTGCCGCGCACGCCAAGGACTCGGACGCGAAGGTCCGCCGGAACGACTTCCCGAAGACCTTCTCCGACCTCGGCGTCGACCTGGTGCTGCAGGGCCACGACCACGTCTACGCCCGCAGCTACCTGATCAAGAACGGTGCGAAGGCGAACCCGGACGAGAAGCCCGGCGCCGAGGACGTGTTCGCCGGTCCCGGCGGCGTGCTCTACGTGACGGCCAACTCCGCCTCCGGCTCGAAGTACTACGACATCACCAAGCCGGACGCGAGCGGCACCAACGGGCCGGACCCGTTGAAGCCGAACGACTACTGGTACAGCTCCGTGCAGAACCAGGAGCACGTCCGGTCGTACATCAAGGTCGGTGTCCGCAGCGACAAGCTGGTCGTGGAGAACATCCGCAGCGGCACCTGCGCGGCCCCGAACGCCGCGGTCGAGCTGGGCAGCTCGTGCAGCAACTCCGCGGACACCCGCGGCGTCGGCTCGGTAGTCGACAAGGTGACGGTTCACCCGTACCACGGTGACAACCAGGACATCCAGGTGAACGTCCCGAACGCCAAGCCGGGTGAGTTCGGCTGGACGATCGACGGCTACAACGGCCTGGTGGACCTCGGCACCGCGGTCGAGAAGGACGGCGACTACTTCGCCGCCACCGGCTCGATCAACCCGATCAAGGTGTCGGACAGCCGGCGCTCGCTCTCCCCGTGGTCGCTGTCGGCAAGCGTCGGCGACTTCAAGGACGCCGGCAAGACGTTCTCCGGCTCGTACCTGGGCTGGACCCCGTACGTCGCCGCCGCCGGCGCGGGCGCGAAGGCCGGCACCGCCGTCGAGTCCGGTTTCGGCACCGACGGCAAGGGCCTCGCCGAGTCGCGTGGCCTCGGCTACGCGGAGCAGGGCCACGCCCGTGGCACCGCCCTGCTCAGCGCGGACCTGGACCTGAAGGTCCCGGCCGACGTCGCCAAGGGCAACTACCGCACCACCCTCACGATCACTGCGCTGAGCAGCTGATTCGTTATCCGGCAGGGCGGGTCCTCCCGCCCTGCCGGGCTTCGTCTCGTTTGTCGAGCTTCGTCTCGTTCGCTGGGCCTCGTCTCGTTCGCTGGGCCTCGTCTCGTTCGCCGGGGCTGGTCTCGTTTAAGGAATTCCGATGCGTCTTGCCGCCCTGTCCGTTGTCGCCGCTCTCGTGTCCGTGCTGAGCCCGGCGCCCGCCCTCGCCGCCGAGGGTGATGTCACCTGGACGGTCCGGACCGCCTCGAACAGCTACGGCGACGACCGGTCCAGCTACAGCTACGCGGTCAACGCCGGCGCCGCGGCGACGGACGCCCTGGTGGTGGCGAACCACGGGTCGGCGCCGCTCACGCTCGCGGTCTACGCCGCCGACGGGTACACCACCGGCGAAGGGCAGCTCGACCTGCTCACCGCCGACAAGAAGTCGGTCGCCATCGGCGCCTGGGTGCATGCCGGCGCGTCGACCGTCACCGTGCCGGCGGGCAAGGAGGCGTCGGTCCCGTTCAGCGTGGACGTACCCTCGAACGCGACGCCCGGCGACTACGTGGGCGGCATCGTGACCTCGCTGTCGCAGGCGTCCGATCAGACGATCAACGTCGAACGCCGCCTCGGCATCAAGATCAAGCTGCGGGTCGGCGGCGATCTCGTGCCCGGACTGGCCGTCGAGGACTTCACAGTCGACTACACCGGTTCGGCGAACCCGTTCGGAACGGGCGACGCCACCGTCTCGTACACGATCCGCAACACCGGCAACGCCGTCGAGTCCGCCCGCCAGCAGATCTCGGTGGCCGGCCCGTTCGGCTGGCTGCGCACCGACGCCGGCACCGTCGACTCGCCGCCGGAGTTGCTGCCCGGCGAGTCCTGGAACGTCACCGTGCCGCTGCACGACGTCTCCCCGGCCGTCGTCCTCACCGCCACCGCGGAACTGACACCCCTGCTCACCGACGCGTCCGGCTCGACGACGTCGCTGGACCCGGTGACCGCCACCGCGCATGTCTGGGCGCTTCCGTGGACGCTGACCGCGCTCCTGGTCGTACTGATCGCCCTGCTGATCGCCGGCGTCGTGACGAGCCGGCGGCGGCGCGCCAAGCGCAAGGACCGGGAGGACGAGCGCGTGCGCGAGGCCGTCGAAGAGGCGTTGCGCGAGCGCAGCGCGACCCCATGATCCGCTCGCGTGCGGTATTCCGGGACGAGGTGGACCCGCCGGCCGCACCGTGATCGGGGACGACTTGCACGGGTAACGCCTCGCCTCGGCTACGGCCGGGCGGCGCCGGCCGTAGGCCCGAGCGGCTACCCGAGCTTGATCACATGTGTGGGCTACGGCCGGGCGGCGCCAGCCGTAGGTCCGAGCGGTTACCCGGGCTTGATCACATGTGTGGGCTACGGCCGGGTGGCGCCAGCCGTAGGCCCGAGCGGTTACCCGGGCTTGATCACATGTGTGGGCTACGGCCGGGGCGGCGGGTTCCAAGATCGGCGAGGCGGGAGGTGCCAGGTGCGAGGTGCCAGGTGCGAGGTGCCGGGTGCGAGGTGCCAGCCGCAGGACGCCGGCGCGGGGTCGGCGGGGCACGCGAGGGCGCGGGGCCGAGGCCGAATATCTGCTGGTAGCGGGCTTTCTTAATTAGCCAGCGGGGTCAGTGCTCCCAGGCGCGGCAATGTCGATCGAGCCGCGCATTGATGCTGGATAGCGGCCGGCGCGAAGGTGCAGCCGACCCGGCGGTCCGCACCGACCCGGATTGTGCGGTTGCGGGTGGCGCTGACTGCCGAACGCCTACGCTCGTCGTCAAGGGGTGGCGATCGAACGGACGGGGCGATGACAGTCCTTCACGCTGACACCGCGCCCGCGGCCGGGCTGACGTCTGACCAGGTCGCGGCGGCGCGGGCACGCGGCGAGACGAACACCGTCCGGTCGGCGGCCTCCCGCCGATATCTGTCCATCCTGCGAGCGAACCTGTTCACCCTCTTCAACAACTTCCTGTACGTGATCGGGCTCAGCCTGCTGGCGATGGGGCGCACGAAGGACGCCGTGGTCAGCGTCGGCCTCGGGGTGCTCAACTCATTGATCGGCTCGATTCAGGAGATCCGCGCCAAGCAGAAGCTCGACCGGCTCAAACTGCTGCACCGCGCACCCTGCCGGGTGGTCCGTGACGGCATCGAGCAGGAGGTGGCACCCGAGGAACTCGTCCGCGGCGACCTGCTCCGCGTGGCCGCCGGTGACCAGATCGCGGTGGACGGGCCGGTGACCGCCGGCGACCGGCTCGAGGTCGATGAATCCTCGCTGACCGGCGAAACCGATCCGGTGCTGAAGGGGACCGGTGACCGGCTGCATTCGGGCACGGTGGTGCTGGGCGGGTCGGCGTACCAGACGGCCGAAGTGGTCGGCGCCGGCAGCAACGTAGGCGCGCTGGCCGCGACCGCCAAGTCGTGGCAGCCCGAACCCACGCCAATGCAGTGGCGTATCGACGCGATCGTCCGGCTGATCATGCTGACCGTGGCGCTGATGAGCGCCGCTGTGCTGGCCAATGCCGCACTCAAGGGACTGGCCCTGGTCGAGGTTGTGCAGACCGCGGCCGTGCTGTCCGGGCTCGTGCCGTACGGGCTGTTCTTCCTCATCACCATCTCCTACGCGGTCGGCGCGGCCGCCATCGCCCGTCAGGGTGCGCTGATCCAGCAGGTCAGTGCCGTCGAGGCGCTGTGCGGCGTCGACGTGCTCTGCACCGACAAGACCGGAACCCTGACGACCGGCCGGATGCGCCTGGAACGCGTGGAGCCACTCGACGGGCACGACCCGGCGACGGTACGCGGGCTGCTGGGAACCGTGGCCGAGAGCATGACAACCCGTAGCCACACCGTCGTCGCGTTGACCGAGGCACTGCCCGGTTCGCAGCCGCCGTTGCACGAGGAGGTCCCGTTCTCGCCGGAGCGCCGATGGAGCGCGGCCGGCGGTCCGGACGGCGGCTTTGTTCTGGGCGCGGTGGAGGCGCTGGCAGACGCGTTCCCGGCCGGGGCGAACATGCGGATGTACGCCATCCTGGACGACCTGACCCGCCAGGGCCTGCGAGTGCTGCTGTTCGCCGCCACCGTCGACCCCGACGCCGGTTTCCGCGACTCCGCCGGCACGCCGGCGCTACCCGCGTTGACGCCGCTGGCCTTGGTGGCGCTGCGCGACGAACTCCGCGACGGAGTCACCGACACCCTGGCCGGCCTGCGTACCGAGGGCGTCGACATCAAAGTCATCTCCGGCGACGACCCACGGACGGTGGCGGCTCTGGCCCGCCTGATCGGACTGGGCGGCGGCGAGCCGGTCACCGGTCCCGAGTTGGAGGCGATGACACCGGCGGCGTTCGACGACGCGGTCGCCCGGGGCACGGTGTTCGGCCGCGTCGCTCCGAGGACGAAGGAACGCATGCTCGGCGCCCTCCGCCGGCAGGGGCGGTACACCGCGATGATCGGTGACGGGGTCAACGACATCCCGTCGCTGAAGAAGGCCCACGTCGGCGTTGCTCTGGGCAGCGGCAACAGCGTCGCCTGCGACATCGCCGACGTCGTGCTGCTCGACGACTCCTTCCACGCGCTCGCGCCGGCCCAGCGGCAGGGACGGCGCATCGTCACGGGGATCGCCACGTCGATGTACCTCTACCTGGCCCGGGTCAGCACTTCCATCCTGGTCATCATCGGCGTCGCCATCCTGGGACTCGGCTTTCCCTACGAACCCGCACAGGTGGCACTGGTGCTGTTCACCGTCGGCCTGCCCACGATGCTGCTCACCGCCTGGGCGAAACCGGAGCCGCCGAACGCCGACCTGATCGGGTCACTGGCCCGGTTCGTGGTTCCCGCAGCCATCGTGACCGCGCTGTTCGGAGTCGCCGTCTACGCGGTGCTCTACGAGTTCGTCCTGGGATTGCCCGGCAAGCACGTCCCCGACCACCTGGTCGGCCGCTTCGAGGAATTCACCGGGTTGCTGAGCACCAATGCCACCTTCACCGAGCAGGCTGCCACGGTCGTCGCACAGACCGGCCTGACCGTGTTCACCTCGTTCACCGCGTTCCTGCTGATCCTCTTCCTGAAACCCCCGGCCCGCCTGTTCGCGAGCTGGACCCCGGTGCGGCACGACAAGCGTCCCGCGATCCTCGTCGGCGCCCTCATCGCTGTCTTCTGCGCCATCCTCGCCACGCCCGTGCTCTCCGACTACTTCGGGCTCTTCCCGGACGTTGCCGCGTTCGGCGTCGCCGGCCTGGCGCTGCCACCATGGTTCCTGCTGCTGAGCGCCGTCTGGCGCCACGATCTGCTGAGGCGCATGATCGGCTTCAACCGGCCGGCCGAACGAGGATGACGACCGGTCAGCGGGAGGCGGCCATCGCCTCGACGCCGCTGATGATCAGATCGACGCAGAACGCGTAGTACCGGTCCACGTCGGGCTCGTCGTCGACCGACGCGGCGTACTCGATCATCTTCGGGAAGCGGTCGACCGGCAGCAGCGACATCCTCAGCCGTTTCTGCCGCCGCCACTCGGCGGCCTCCTCGGACGCCATGCCCGGCGGGCACCAGCCCGGCTCGCCGGCGACCAGGCCCATCGCCGCGTTCAGCAGGTGGGTGGCGACCCAGTAACCCTCTTCGACAGTGAACCCCGCGTCGGACAGCAGCGCGAGCGTGTCGTTGGTGGCCCGGGTGAAACTCTCCGTCTGGGTCTTGTCGACCGCGTACAGCAGGGTCGGCAGCGACGGGTGCTTCCGCATCACGCCGACGACCGTCTCGAACACGGTCCGCAGCCGTTTCTGCCACGGATCGCCGGCGGCCGGGTCGGCGCGGACGCCGGAGAGCGCGTGGTCGACGATCCCGAGCAGCAGCTCGTCCTTGTTCTTGAAATGCCAGTACAGCGCCATCGGGGTGACGCCCTGCTCCTTGGCGAGCCGGCGGATCGTGACCGCCTCCACGCCTTCCGCGTCGGCGAGGCGCAGGGCGCACTCGGCCACCGTCGCCTTGGTCAGTCGATCACCCGTCACTTGACAACCATACAACGTACAGGTCTCATGTACGACGTACATGTACGTTGTACATGGACGGTGTATACGAAGTGGGCACAGGGGGAGTGGGCAGATGGAAAAGAGATGGTGGGCGCTCGTCGCGGTCGCCCTGGGGACGTTCATGACGTACCTCGACAACAACGTGGTGAACGTCGCCCTGCCGAGCATTCAGCGCGATCTCGGACTGAGCATCGCCGGACTGGAATGGATCACGAGCTCGTACATCCTGGTCTTCGCCGGCCTGCTGCTGGCCGGTGGGCGCGTCGCCGACGTGCTCGGCACCCGGCTCGCGTTCCTCGGCGGGCTGGTGATCTTCACGGTCGCCTCGGTCGCGGCCGGCCTGGCGGACAGCCAGGGCCTGCTGATCGGCGCTCGTGCCGTGCAGGGCGTCGGCGCGGCGCTGCTGGCGCCGGCCTCGCTCGCTCTGCTGCAGGAGCTGTTCCCGAACCCGAAGGAGCGGGCCACCGCGATCGGCGTCTGGGGCGGGGTGGGAGCGCTCGCGCTCGCGGTCGGGCCGTTCACCGGCGGCGTGCTCAGCGAGCACGTGTCGTGGGGCTGGATCTTCCTGATCAACCTGCCGATCGGCGTGGCGACGCTGGGCCTCACCCTGTTCAGCGTGCCGGCCGGGCAGCGGCAGGCGAACCTCACCGGCGCCCTGCGGCGCCTGGACCCGGCCGGGCTGATCACCTCGTCTCTCTCGCTCTTCGCGCTCACGTACGCGTTGATCGAGGGTGACGCCGAGGGCTGGACCGCACCGCTGATCCTGGGATCGTTCGGTGTCGCCGCGGCGGCCGCGGTGGCCTTCCTGATCGTGCAGAGCCGCAGCGCCGACTCGATGGTGGAGCTCTCGTTCTTCCGCTCACGGATGTTCACCGGCGGGCTGCTCGCGATGGGCCTGTGGGCGTTCGGCGTGTTCGGCATCTACTTCTACATGGCGATCTACCTGCAGAACGTGCTCGGGTTCTCGCCCACCGGGGCCGGTGCGGCCTTCGTCCCGATGGCGATCATCACGGCGGTCGGCGCGGTCCTCGCACCCCGCTTCGAAGCCCGGTTCGGCGTCGCCCGGGTGACCGCTTTCGGTCTCGCGGTGATGGCCGCGGCGATCGCCGGCATCGCACAGTACGGCGAGGGCACCTCCTACGCCGACCTGCTGCCCTGGTTCGCGCTCTACGGCGTCGGCGGCGGCCTGCTGATCCCGCTCAGCACCGTGGTCGTCGACGCGCTGCCGGCCGGCCGCGCCGGGATCGCGTCCGGCATGCTCAACGTCTCGCGTGAGGTGTTCGGCCTGCTCGGCGTGACGGTGCTCGGCGCGATCCTGACCAACCGCTCGAACGCCGCCGAGGGCACCGAGCTGCACCGCTTCCTGGAGGGTTACCAGTTCTCGCTGGTCGTGGCCGCGGTGCTGGTCGCGGTCGGGGTGCCCGCCAGCCTCTGGATGCTGCGCCGCGGCCGGACCGAGGCGGTTGCCGACGAGCCGAAGACCCTCGAGCCGGTCTGATCAGAGCGACGCCGCAGCCGGGCGGTACGGCCGGCTGCGGCCCGGCTCGGGAGGGGGCCCTGGCTTGCTCGGGAGGGGCCCGTGGGCTGCCCGGCCGGTTACGCCGTGGCGGGCTGCCCGGCCCGGTCCGGCGCCGCCACGGTTCGCGAGATCCGCAACCAGACGACGAAGCCCCAGATCACGAAGAGCGCGTAGACCCCGTAGAGGATCGCCGACGGGTAGTACCCGAAATGGATCAGCTCGGGAACGCCGACCAGGTCCACCGCGATCCAGCAGAGCCAGAACTCCACCCAGCCGCGGGCCATCGCGTAGGTGGCGAGGATCGAGCCCACGAAGATCCACGAGTCGGCGAGGTAGTACCACCACGGCACCGGGAAGCCCGCGCCGATCTCCCGGAACACCACGAAGCAGATCGCCACCGCGGCCAGCGCCACCGGGACGAGCACCATCCGCTGCCGGTGCCCGGCCCAGCGCGGGATCACCGCGGTGCCGTGGTCGCGCCGCCGGTTGCGCTGCCAGGCCCACCAGCCGTAGACGCTGGTGGCGAGGAAGAACACCTGCCGGGCGGCCTGACCGTACAGCGGGGTGCCCTGGTCGTTGCCGAGCGCCTGACCCAGGAACACGGTGAAGAGCAGCAGGTTGCCGACGATCCCGACCGGCCAGGCCCAGTAGCTGCGGCGCAGCCCGAACAGCGCGGAGCCGAGGCCGAACGCGTTGCCGACGATCTCCCGCCAGTAGATGGCCTGATCCGCGGTCACCTGCCACTTGGCGTGGTAGAAGGTGCTCAGCAGCTGATCGATCCAGGTCACGGCTCACCATACTGTGGTGCGGTGAGTGAGACCCCCTTCCGAACTCGGCTCTATGCGCACGGTCACGTAGTCGCGGAGAACTTCCCGGTCGCCGAGACCGCCGGACGGCTGCGGGCCGAACCGGACGCGGTCGCCTGGATCGACCTGCTCAACCCGGATCAAGGCACCCTCCAGGCCGTCGCCGACGCCTTCCACCTGCACCCGCTCGCCGTCGAGGACGCGCTGCAGCAGCACGAACGCCCGAAGCTGGAGCGGTACGACAGGCACCTGTTCATGAACGTCTACGCGGTCCGGCTCGAGCACCGGACGGCGGCGCACAAGGTGGAGATCAGCGCGTTCGTCACGGAACGGGCGCTGATCACCGTCCACAAGGCGCCCGGTGACGTCGACGCTCTGGTGCGCCGCTGGGACGCGGACGCCGAGCTGAGCGCGGCCGGCGGGGTCAACTTCCTGGTGTACGGCCTGCTCGACACCGTCGTGGACAGCCAGCAGGCCGCCGCCCGGACGCTCGACGAGGCGATGGACGCGGCCGAGGACGCGCTGCTGGAGGAGGGCGGCGCGCCGCGGTCGGTCCGGCTCTACGGGTTCGCGCTGCGCAAGGCCCTGTCCGCGCTGCGCCGCGCGGTCGCCCCGATGCCCGACGTGGTCCGCCGGGCCGTCCAGGCGGACATCGGGCACGACGCCGACCGGAGCGCGGGGGCCACCGAGCCGGCCGGCGGTGACCGGCTCCGGCCGTACTACCGGGACGTCGAGGACCACGCCCAGCAGACGTTCGAGCTGATCGAGCACTCGCTGACCCGGATCAACGAGCTGCTCGACGCCGACCTGGCCGAGCAGAGCAACGTGCTCAACGAGGTCACCCGCAAACTCGCCGCCTGGGCGGCGATCATCGCGGTGCCGACCGCGCTCACCGGGTACTTCGGACAGAACCTGCCGTACCCGGGCTATGAGCGGCTGTCCGGCTTCGTCGTGAGTACCGCACTCATCGTGATCTCCGCGGCCGGTCTCTGGATCTTTTTGAGAAAACGTGGGTGGCTCTAGAAATGTGAGCTGTGTAACGTCCCCCTTTCGAAGCGGGGGTGTTCGATGTTCATGCTCGTCATCGGCGCGGTTCGGGCACGAACCGCGCAGGTGTTGACGATTCTGTTGCTGGCTGCTCTGGCCGCGGCTGTCGCCGTGGCCGGCCCGTGGTACGCGTACGCTGCCGCAGGCCGGGCCGCCGAGGCCGACCTGGGTGCGGCCCGCGCGATCGAGCGCGTCGTCTCGGTGCGCTCCGGCGCCGACACCCAAGGGCTGCCGGAGGAGGCGTTCGCGCGCTTCACCGACGACGTGAAAAGTCTGCTCCCGCCCGAGTTCGGTGATCCGGTGACCGGAATCACGGTCACTCTCGGTGTGCGTTTGGGCTCGGAGTCCACCTCGATGGCGGTGGCACACCGGGAGGGGTTCTGCGCGAACGTACGCCTCGACGGCCCCTGTCCGAGTCGCAAGGGTGAGGTCGCGGTCAGCCACGAGGCGGCGCAGCGGCTCGGCGTGAAGGCCGGCGACCGGATCTCGATGACGAGCTCGGTCACGAACGCGCCGCTGGTGCTCCGGGTGGTCGCGCTGTACGCGCTGACCGGCGTGACCGAGCCGTACTGGGCCGGCGAGATGTTCCGGACACGAACCCAGATCGATCCGGCGTTCACCGTGCTGGAGACGTTCCAGGCCCGCCCGCTCTGGAACACCACGCTGGTCTGCGACGTGGAGCTGGCATCCGGGCTGATCCGTGGCGACGGCGGTTACGACCTGGCCGCCGTGCTGGCCGCCGCCGACACCCGGGTCACCGCGTCCCGGTTCCGGCTTCAGCACAGCGCGCGACAACTGCTCGAGACGGTCGCCCGGGACCGCGCCACGATCCTGAGCGGTGTCCGCTCGGCCGGCGTGCAGACGCTGATCCTCACCTGGTTCGCGGTCGGGCTGGCTGGCTGGTACACGCTGCGTGACCGTCGCGCCGACACGGCGCTGCTCAAGCTGCGCGGCGTCACCCGGTTCCGGATGCTGAGGCTGGCCTGGGGCCAGCATCTCGTGCCGCTGCTGACCGGGGTGGCGATCGGCGCACCGGCCGGCTGGTTCGTGGCCCGGATGCTGGCCGGGCCGGTCCAGGCCGTACCGGACCGGGAGGCCGCCCTGACCATGAGCGTGGTCGCGGTGGTCGCGGTGCTGCTCGGCAGCCTCGCCGTGCTGGCCGCGGTCGAGGCCGCGATGCTCGGCCGGCCGGTCTCCGCGCTGTTGCAGCGGGCCGTCCCGGGCCGTGGCGACCGGCGGGCCGCGCTCGCCGACCTGCTGCTGCTCGCGATCGCCGGCGCCGCGATCTACCAGGCCCGCAACGGCGGCGGCGAGGGCCTCGCGACGGTCGCCCCGGCACTGGTGGCGCTCGCGCTGGGCCTGCTGCTGGCCCGGTTGCTGCGCCGGCTGGCCGGGCGGGCCGGGTCGATCGCGCTGCGGTCCGGGCGCCTGCGGTTCGGCATGGCCGGTCTTCAGTTCTCCCGCGCGCCCGGCGCGGACCGGGTGCTCGCCCTGGTGGTGGTCGCGGTGGCGCTCTTCGTGACGGCGGCCGGCGCCTGGCACGCGGACGGGGTGGCCCGCGCCGAGCGCAGCGCCGCCGAACTCGGCGCGGACCGGGTCCTCACCGTGGAGGCGACGAACCGGACCGTGCTGCTGCACGCGGTCCGCACCGCCGACCCGGGCGGCCGGGAGGCGATGGCCGTGGTCCGCAACCGCAACGACGACGACCTGGAGATCCTCGAGGTGGACAGTGGCCGGCTCGCCGCGGTGGCGATGTGGCGCCCGGAGTACGGCCCGGTCACCGCGCTGTCGCCGACCCCGCCCGCCGCACAGATGATCACCAGCGACCGGGTGACCGCCACGGTCCGGCGTGACGGCACGGTGCCGGTGCGGCTCAGCCTGGTCCTCCAGCACGAGGCGACCGGCACCGCGGTCACCGCCGTGTTCGGAGTCCTGGCGGCAGGGGAGCAGACCGTCGGCGCCGCGGCCGAGGGCTGCGCCGTCGCGCCGGGGTGCCGGATCGTGCGCTGGCAGATCACCCAGCCGCCGGACCGGATCGGCCGTCTCAAGCCGCTGCCGAAGGGGTCGGGCGTGACCGTCCGGGCACTGACCCAGCTGAACCCCGCGATCCTCGGTGACGTGGCCCGCTGGCGCCCCGGCACCGACGGGGCGAACCTCAACATCGCGATCGACGGCGGCGCGCTGCGGATCGCCGCCGACGAGAACACCGCCGTGCTGAGGCTGATCGGCACATCCGCCTACGCCGCCGACACCCCGATGCCGCTGCCGGTGGTGCTGGCCGGCCCGGCGCCGGCAACCTGGCGATACAACGACCAGATGCTCAAGTCGTACGGGCTGCCCGTCCCGGTCCGGATCGCCGGGACGGTGCCCGGCCTGCCCGCGGTGGGCAACGAGGGTGTCCTCGTCGACCTGGACTCGGTGCGCCGGCTCGCCGCCGACAGCGACTCGGGTGGTCAGTTCGAGGTGTGGCTCGCCCGCGACGCCCGGCCCGGCCTGATCGACGACCTCGTCACGGCCGGCCTCACCGTCACCGGTGACCAGACGGTGGCCGGCCGGACCGACTGGCTCGGCTCGCAGGGCCCGGCCGCCGTGGTGCTGTTCGCCCTGCTGGGCGGCCTGGCCGCGCTGCTGCTCGCGGCCGCGGCGATCGCGGTGGCTGCCACCGTGGACAACCGGACGCTGGGCGCGCAACTGCGCGCGCTGCGGGCACAGGGCCTCGCGGTACGCATCGCCGTCTCCACGAGTTACGCCGTGACGGCCGCCGTGCTGGTGGCCGGTCTGGCCGCCGGCGTGCTCGCCGCGGTCCTGGCCATTCCGCTGATCGGGAACGCCCTGCCACCGTTCGCGGACGGCTGGCAGGTGCTGCCACCACCTGATCCGCTGGCCCCGGCCGTGCTCGCCGTCGCCACGGTGGTGGCCCTGGCAGTGCTCGGCCTGGTGGGCTTCTTCGCCGTGACGCCGCTGGCCCGCCGGCTGCGGAAAGCGAGCACTCGATGATCAACGTGTTGCTCGCGATGATCTGGTCCCGGCGTGGACAGGCCGTCACCCTGGCACTGCTGGCACTGCTGGCCGTCGCCTCGGCGGTCGCCGCCCCGGCGTACCTGCTGGCGGTGGAACGGGCCGTGGCCCAGGGCCAGATCGAGACGGCCGACATCGACGAGCTGCGACTCCAGTTACGGGCCGTGAAGGACGCCCAGGCGCAGGAGCAGGGCGGTGGCGGGACCGCCGACGTCGCCTCGGCCGGCGCGGCTCTGGACGCGATGACCGGCTTCTCCTACGTCTACTCTGAGGAGATGCCGACGGTCGGGATGGAGCCGACCGACCTCTACGCGTCCCGGCTCGTGTTCCGGCAGAGCGTCTGTGACCACCTGGTGCTGGTTGCCGGCCGCTGCGTCTCCGGCGAGGGTGACGTGCTGCTCGGCGCCAAGAGCGCCGAACGGCTCGAGCTGGCGCCGGGTGACGCGCTCGTCCTGCGGGCGGCGCAGATCAAGGGCGACCGGCCGCCGGTCTGGATCCCGGGCGCCGACCCCAAGACGTTCACGATCGCCGGCATCTATCAGGTGCCGGACCCGTCGGACATCTACTGGGGTACGCACGGCTACTTCGTCAGCGGGCCGCTGATCGGACCCGGCGAGCCGGTCTTCACGACGAAGACCTCGCTCATCGCGATGCAGCGGACCACCTCGGTGGAGGCGATCGACGCGATCGCCCAGCCGGGCACGCTCAGCATCGACCGGCTCGACACGGTACGCGCCGACCTGGCCGGGCTGCAGGCGGTCACCGAGGCCGTGCCGGGACTCAACCTGGACACCGGCATCCCGAGACTGTTCGATCGGATCGAGAGCGGCCGGGCGGAGGCGCGGCTGCTCGTACCCGTGATGGCTGTTCCGCTCGTGCTCCTCGCCTGCTTCAGCATCTACCTGACCGTGGGGCACGGCGCCGAGAGCCGCCGCGACGAGATCGCCGTGGTGGCGCTGCGCGGCGCGCGCTGGTGGACGCGCTGGTGGCTGGCGACCGGGGAGAGTCTCGCCGCGGTGCTGGCCGGCGCCCTGGCCGGCTGTGTGCTGGGTCAGTTGCTCGTCAACGTGGTGTCGGCGGCGCTCTTCCCGGGCGCCGGGGCCGATCCGACGCTCTCCTCGCTGCGTTACGCACCGGCCGCCACCCTGATCGCCCTGGCCGCCGCACTGCTGGCCCAGCGGGAACCGCTGTTCAGCCCGGTCTCCGCCCTGTTGCAGCGCACCACCCGCAGCCGCCGCCCGGTGCCGGTGATCGAGGCGGTGGTGCTGGTCCTGGCCGCGGCCGCCGGGGTGCAGCTCTACCTCTCGGACGGCTCGCTCGACGGCCTCGGCACGTTCGCCCCGGCACTGATCATGCTGGCGCTCGCCCTGCTCGCGGCCCGGGCGGTGCTCCCGCTCGTCAGCCGGCACGCCGGCCGGGCCCTGAACCGCGGCCGCCTCGGCGCCGGACTGGCCGGTCTCCAGCTCTCCCGCCGTCCCGGCGCCGGCCGGCTCTTCGCGCTGCTCGCGGCCGCCGCCGCGGTGGCCGGGTACGCCACCTGCGCGGTCGACGCGGCCGCACAGGGCCGGCAGGTCGAGGCGTGGCTCGGCACCGGCGCCGACCGGGTGCTCACCATCGAGGCGGCCGATCGGGTGCCCCGGCGCAAACTGCTCGACGCGGTCCGCACTGTCGATCCGGAGGGCCGGTTCGCGATGGCCGTGACCGAGCTGCCCAGCGGCGGCAGCGGCGGGGTGCCCGGCCTCGCCGTGGACTCGTCGCGCCTGGCCGCGGTGGCCTCCTGGCCCGAGGGCGGGCCGTCCGCCGCCGGCGTGGCGGCGTCGCTGCACCCGCGGGCACCGGAACGGCCGTCGTTCACCGGCGACGAGATCGTGGTCGACGTGACGCTCAGCGAGATCGCGGCGGACCGGCGGATGCGGCTCGGGATCGCGGTCTCCTCGCAGGCCGGATTCGGTGAGACGGTCGTGGAGATCGGGGTGCTGAAGAACGGCTCGGCCAGGTACCGGCAGCCGCTCTCGCTCTGCGCCGAGGGCTGCTGGATCAACGGCATCGGCGTCTCCGGGCTGGGCAAGGCGACCGAGACCGTCGGCAAGGTGGAGATCCGCGCGCTGAGCGGGATCACCCTCGACCCGGCTGACTGGTGGGTGGCACAGAACGCGCAACTCGGCGAAGACGGCCGGTTCGTCCTCCGGACCAGCGTCCGGGCGGCTCCGGCGGGGACCGCCTGGGCCCGGTTCCGGGCGACGCCGGACCCGCTGCCGCTGGCGCAGGCCGGCGCCGGGGCACCCGGTGGCGTGATCACCAGCCTCGGTGGGGATCCCCTTCCGGTCGCCTCGGTCGCGACACTTCCGGCGGTGCCACGGATCGGGCGGAACGCCGTACTGATGGATCTGGAACTCGCCGACCGCCTGGCGGTGGATGGCAACGGTGCGCAAGCACCGCAGGTGTGGCTCGGGCCGGACGCGCCCGCCGACATCGTCGACCAGATCCAGGCACAGGGTCTCACGGTGGTCGACGACACCGGCGCGGCGCAGGTCCAGGAACGTCTTGACCGGCAGGGTCCGGCGCTCGCGCTCACCTTCCACGTGCTGGCCGCGGTGCTCGTCACCATGCTCGGCGCCGGAGCGCTGGTGCTGACCGTGGCGGTGGACCGGGACCGGCGGGCCGGTGATCTGTCCGCCCTGCGTGCGCAGGGTCTGCCCGCGCGCGTGGTGCGGCGGGCGACGCTCTGGACCTATCCGGTGCTCGTCGGGTTCGCGGTCGTGGTGGGCCTGCTGGTCGGCGTGGTGACCTGGTGGCTGACCGGCTGGGCGCTGCCGCTGGCCGGCCTCACCCCGCCGGACCTGCCGATGCCGTCCGGCCCAGCCCTGCCGGTGCTGCTGGCCGCGGCCGGCGTGGTCTTCCTGGTGTACGTGGTGGTGGCGCTGGCCGGTGGGCGGGCCCTGCGCAAGAGAGCAGAGAAGGGGATGTCATGACGACGCTGACCGTCGAGGCGGCCGATCTCGGGTACGGCGGGAACGTGGTGCTGGGCTCGGTGACCGTGACAGCGCGCCCGGGTGAGCTGCTGGCGGTCACCGGCACGTCCGGCGCGGGCAAGACCACGCTGCTCAGCGCGATGGCCGGGCTGCTCGCGCCGCGTGCCGGGACGGTGACCGTCGACGGGACGGCGCTCGGTGACCGGGACCGGGCCGTCGCCCGGGGCGTGGTGCTGATCCCGCAGGAGAACGGGCTCGCCGCGATCCTCACGGCCGCGGAGAACATCGCGGTGGCGGTGATCGCCACCGGCGGCAGTCCGGCCGACGCCCGGCGGCGCACCGCCGAGTCCCTCGATGCGCTCGGCCTCTCCGGGCAGGCGAACCAGCTCATCGACGAGCTCTCCGGCGGCCAGCAGCAGCGTACGGCGATCGCCCGCGGCCTGGCGCTGCACGGCGAGGTTCTGCTCGCCGACGAGGTCACCAGCGAACTGGACGCGGCGAACCGGCAGAAGGTGATCGACCTGCTGCGGGCCGAGGCCTCCCGCGGCGCCGCCGTGGTGCTGGCCACCCACGACCCGGAGACGGCCGCCGCCTGCGACCGGGAGCTGCATCTGGCCGACGGCGTGGCCGTGTGGGTCAAGAACCCGGGATCAGCGTGACCTCGCCGTCGACGTTCTGCACGGTGAAGAGCGTGCCCGGCGGATAGGAGCCGAGCACGTCCGGCGGCAGCTGGACGGTCCCGTCGCCGGCCACCACCGCGAAGTCCTGGCCGTCGCGGCCCTCGGCGCCGACCCGGCCGTCGCGGATCGTCACGGCCCGCCCGAGCCGGGCGCCCACCTCGTTGTCGTGGGTGACCACCACGATCGTGGTGTGCCGTTCCCGGTTCACCGTCTCCAGCGCGTCCAGCACCTCGTCGCGGCCGGCCGTGTCCAGGCGGCTGGTCGGCTCGTCGACCAGCAGCAACCCCGGCCCGGCCGCGATGCCGACCGCGAGCGCGGCCCGCTGACGCCCGCCCGGGGTGAGGTCGGCGAGCCGGCGGCGGCCCTGACCGGGCAGCCCGACCAGGTCGAGGATGCGGTCCGGGTCGTCGAGCTGGATGCCGCGGGTGTGCGCGGCGCGGCGCTGGGCCAGCCAGATGTTGCGGTGCAGCGACGCGTACGGCAGGAGGTTGCGCGCCGCGCCCTGAAGAACGACGCCGATCTCGGTGCCGCGCAGCCGGGAGATCTCGCCGTCGGAGAGTTTGCCCATGTCATAGGTGCCCACGTTGATCCGCCCGGCGGACGGGCGCATCAGCCCGGAGAGCAGGGCGATGAGCGTCGACTTGCCGGATCCCGACGGCCCGACCAGGGCGAGTGTCTCGCCCGGAGCGATGGAGAGATCGACACCGGCGAGCGCCACCACGTCGCCGGCCTCGGCGCGATAGATGTGCACCACTCGGCGGCAGGCCACAGCCAGTCCGTTCATGACGCCCAAACTAATCAACGCGCGCCGCTGTGAGCAATCTTCAACCTGGCATTGGGCCTGAAACCGCGGGCCGTCGTCCGGCGCCGGCATGCGAGGCCCTCGCCACGTTGAAGAAGGCTCAGTGAATAGGGTGTCCCCGTGCGTGACATCGCCGTTTTCACCGGATCCGCTCATCCCGAACTGGCTGCCGAGATCTGCGAGCAGCTGGCCGTGCCGCTGCTGCCGGCCCGGATCTCCCGGTTCGCCAACGACTGCATCGAGGTCCAGCTGCAGGGCAACTGCCGGGAGAAGGACGTGTTCCTGATCCAGCCGCTCTCCCCGCCGACCCAGGAGCACCTCGCCGAGCTGCTCTTCATGCTCAACGCCGCCCGGGGCGCGTCGGCCGGCCGGATCACCGTGGTCCTGCCGCACTACGCGTACGCCCGCAGCGACAAGAAGGACGCGCCGCGCATCTCGATAGGCGGCCGCCTCGTCGCCGACCTGCTCACCACCGCCGGCGCCGACCGGGTCCTCGCGATGACCCTGCACTCACCCCAGGTGCACGGCTTCTTCAACATCCCGGTCGACCACCTGCACGCGCTGCGCGAGCTGGCCGATCACTTCCGTCGCTACAACTTGGACAACGCCGTGGTGGTCTCCCCGGACCTCGGCAACGCCAAGGAGGCGGCCGCGTTCGCCCGGATGCTCGGCATCGAGGTGGCGGCCGGCGCGAAGCAGCGGTACGCCGACGACAAGGTGGTGATCAGCTCGGTGATCGGTGAGGTCGCCGACCGGGACGTGATCGTGCTGGACGACGAGATCGCCAAGGGCAGCACGGTCTTCGAGCTGCTGGCCCGGCTCCGCGAGCGCAACGTCCGCAGCGTGCGGGTGGCCTGCACGCACGGGCTCTTCGCGGCCGACGCGGTGCAGCGGCTCTCCGCGGAGAAGGAGATCGAGGAGATCGTCTGCACCAACACGGTGCCGATCCCGCAGCACAACCGCACCGACAAGCTGACCATCCTGTCGGTGGCCCCGGCGCTCGCCGAGGCGATGCGCCGCATCCACAACGGCGAATCAGTGAGTGCGTTGTTCGGATAAAAATCCCGCGAACCGCCCGCACAACCCCAACCAAACGCGAATCATGACCCACATGGGTGTCATGGCTTACCCCCTCCGGTACGCGCTCGCCGACCTCGCCCTCGCTCTCAGCCGAGCCGGGGCCAATCCGGCCGAGGTGCGCTCCACGGCCGCCCGCGCCGCCGCCGACATGATCGGTGACGGCGCGGGTGTGCAACTGCTCCGCGACGACGGCCGGTACGAGGAGATCTCCTACCACCACCTCGACAACGAGCGGTCCGGTCCGCTGGCCCGCGCCCTGGACCGCGTCGGGGAGACGCCCGACGACAAGTACTCCACCACGCTGGCCGCGAGCCGCCGGCCGATCGTGCTCGCCGGTGACTCGGCGGCCGAGCTGGCCGCTCCGGAGCTGAGCATCACGGCCGCCGTGCTGTGCCCGGTGATCGTGGACAACACGTACGCGGGCTTTCTGATTTTGACCCGGCACAGCCCGGACGCCTTCTACTCCACACCCGAGGTGGAGCTGGCCCGGGACATCGCCGGTGAGCTCTGCCTCGCGGTCTCGGCGTCGCGGGCCCAGGAACGGCTGAAGGCCGCCGAGGAGCGGTACCACCGGGTCCTCGAGACGATCCCGGAGGGTGTGCTCCAGCTCGACCCGGACGGGGTTGCCACGTACGCGAACGAGCCGATCGGCGTGGTGCTCGGCATGCCCCGCGCCGAGCTGATCGGGGTCTCGCTGCGCGGCTTCCTGGACAACGTCGGGCAGAAGGAGCTGGACCGCCGGATCGCCGAGTGCAAGACCGGCCGATCCACGGTCGGCGCCACCCGCCTGATGCGGGCCGACGGCTCGCGGCGCAGCGTGCGGATCAGCATGATGCCGATCCGCGACGACCACGGCGAGTTCGCCGGCGTGCTCTGCATGATCACCGACACGACCGACCACATCGACGCCCGGGGCCTCAAGCGGCAGCTCGACCACCTGCGCCGGCTGGACAGCCTGGGCCAGCTGATCGGCGGCCTGTCGCACGACTTCAACAACCTGATGACGGTGGTGGCCGGCTCGGCCGACATGATCCTGACCGGGACCGAGGAGGACGCCCCGGCGCACCAGCTGGCGAAGGACATCCTGGACGCGGTCGCCACCGGCCGGACGCTGACCCACCAGCTGCTCGCGTTCGGCCGCAGCGAGGGCAACCGGCCCGAGGTGATCCCGATCCCGGACCTGCTCACCGACGTGCAGTCGCTGTTCAGCCGCACGCTCGGCGAGCGGATCGGCCTGGACCTGACGTTCGGGCCGGACGTCTGGCCGGTGAAGGCCGAGCGCGGTCCCCTGGAGCAGGCGCTGGTCAACCTGGCCGCGAACGCCCGGGACGCGATGCTGCACGGCGGCATGGTCCGGGTGACCGCCACCAACGAGGTGGTCGAGCCCGGCCAGTTCGCCGCCGAGAACGCCCCGGCCGGCAAGCTGGTGCATCTGGTGGTCACGGACACCGGCGTCGGCATGGAGGAGGAGGTCCGCAAGCGGGCCCTGGAGCCGTTCTTCACCACCCGTCCGACGGCGGCCGGTCTGGGCCTGGCCACCACGGCCGGGATCGTGAGCAACCTGGGCGGCCACATCGAGCTTGAGTCGCAGCCGAGGATGGGCACCACGGTGCACATCTACCTGCCGGCCGCCGAGGAACGGCCGGCGCCGTCCGGCGAGGGCCGGACCAAGCAGGCGGTGATCGGCCGGGTCCTGATCGTGGAGGACCAGCCGGACGTGGCGCAGCTGGTGCAACGGCTGATCGCGCCGGCCGGGTACGAGATCGCGGTCGCCACGGACGCGCTGACGGCCGTCACGCAGGTCGCCTCGGGAGCGCGCCCGGACCTGCTGATCACCGACGTGGTGATGCCGACGATGACCGGCCCGGAGCTGGCCAGCGCGCTGCGCACGCACCAGCCGGATCTGCCGGTGCTCTACATGTCCGGGTACTCGGCGGCGTCGCTCGGCCCGCAGCTGCACCTGGACGACAACAGCATGTTGCTGGAGAAGCCGTTCACCCGGTCGACGTTGCTCGGCGCGATCCGGTCGCTGTGTGGTCCCCAGCCCATCCGTCAGAACGAGGAGCCGCCACGGCAGTAACGCAAAACCGACCTTTCGGTGCGAAACTCCGCATTGGGCTTGCCAGACCGTCTGGACAAAAAGCATCATTCCGGGGCATTGCTGCCGTCGTCGTCGGAAGGGCCCGGAATGACAAACGACCCCGACGACTCGGACACGCCCCTTGCCGGGCGGTGTGTCGGGAATTCCTACATCATGGTCCGCCCGATCGGACAGGGCGCCACCGGCACCGTCTGGCGGGGCGAGGACCGCTCCACCGGCGAACCCGTCGCGATCAAACTCCTGCACGACAGCCTGCTGCGGCAGCCGAAGCTCGTCACCCGGTTCGTCCAGGAGCGCACCATCCTGCAGATGCTGCGGCACCGCCACGTGGTGCGGGTCCGTGACCTGTTCAGCGTGGGGGAGACCCTCGGCCTGGTGATGGACCTGGTGGCCGGCGGCAACCTGCGCGACCTGCTGCACAAGCGCGGCACCGTGCCGCCCGCCGAGGCGGTCCGGCTCGCCGGTCAGGTGGCGTCCGCCCTCGCCGAGGCGCACGACCTCGGCATCATCCACCGCGACCTGAAACCGGACAACATCCTGCTCAGCGAGTCCGCCGAGGCCCGGCTCACCGACTTCGGCATCGCCCGGATACTCACCCTGCCGAGCATGACCACGCCGAACGCGGTCGTCGGCACCCCGCACTACATGGCGCCGGAGGCGTTCCACGGCGTCACACCGAGCCCGGCCACCGACGTCTACTCGCTCGGTGTGCTCCTCTACGAGCTGGTCAGCGGCCAGCCGCCGTTCCGCAGCGACTCCATCCCCGAGCTCATGCGCCTGCACGCCGAGGGCCGGCCCGAGCGCCGCCCCGGCATTCCCGACCCGCTCTGGCGGATCATCATGATGTGCCTGGCGGCCAAGCCGCGCCAGCGCCCGAGTGCCGCCGACCTCGTCACCGACCTGCGGTTCCTGGCCCGCAATCTCGCGGACACGCCGGCGCTCTCCCGCCCCGGCAGCCCGCCGAGCGAGTCGATCGTCTTCGATTCGGCGTCGCGGTTGCCCGTACCCCGTCAGGCCGTCCCGCGCCCGGCCGGGCCTCGCCGTCCGGGCTTTTCCGGTTTTTCTGGGCTTCCGGGCTTTTCTGGTCCTCAGCGCTTTTCTGGTCCTCAGGGCTTTTCTGAGCTTTTGCGGCCCCGGTGGTCTCTGTCCCCGCGCCGGCCGCAGGCCGATGCCACGCGGTCTCATCGCTGGTCACGCCCCGGCGCGACCGCCGTCGTGATCGCCGGAGCCATGCTCGCCTCAGGCATCGCGGCGACCGGCTGGCACCTCGGCCGCTCCGGCAGCACCCCCGCCGAGGTACCCACGGTGATCACCGCACCCCAGCTGAGCGCGCCGACCTCCCCGGCCGCCTCGGTCATTGCCGCGCAGCCACCGCCGACCCACCCGAAAACCACCCGGCCCACGCCTGCCCGCAAGGCCGCGACGGGCGTCGCGCATCCGTCCCCCAAGACCAAAAAGCCACATGTACGGGCTACGCGCCCCGCCTCGACCAGGACTGGCGGCCGGTCGCCCCTGCCCGAGGGCAAAGCAGCGGCGCAGGGGCGATGGCAGTGCTCACCCGACCTGGTCTTCGACCTGCGCACCCGCGCCCCGCTCAGCCGGCGCCCATGCCACCAACTAGGCCAGGACGTCCACGTCCAGGCGGCGCTCACCGCCCCGGCCGGCGGCCGAGGCCGCATCGAGGTGGCCCTCCAGGACACCCGAACCGGCCGCACCGTGGCCGGCCCCCGAACCTGCGACGACCTCTCCTTCACCCGCCGCGCGATCACCCGGGAGTGCGGCCCCCTGGTGGCCGAGCCCCGCCGAGGCCGCCAGTACGCAGTGGTGATGACCTACCGTTACGTCCGCCACGGCCGAGCCGCCACCAGCACCACCCGAGGCCGCCCGTTCCGCTGGTAACCCGGTCGAGGTCAGCCCTCTCCCACATGGCCGCCGGCCCGGGGTCAGCCTCTCTCACGGCCGCCGGCCCGGGGCCAGCCCTCGCGCGCCGGCCACCAGCCCAAGGGCAGCCGCCCTCGCGCAGCCGCCCTCGCGCAGCCGCCCTCGCGCGGCCGCCAGCCCGCGGCAGCCCTCTCGCGCCGGCCGCCAGCCCGGGGGCAGCCGCCCTCGCTGGTAGCCGCCCGACCGGCCAGCGCGCGAGCCGTAGCCCAGCCCGGTAATCCGGCCGTGATCACATGCCTGAGCGACGGCTGGCGGTCGCGAGCCGTAGCGCAGGCGGGTTATCTGAGCGTGATCACGTGTCTGAGCGACGGCTGGCGGTTGCGAGCCGTAGCGGAGCCCGGTTTTCGGGGCGTGATCACATGCCTGAGCTACGGCTGGCGGGCGCGTGGCGGGCGCGTGGCGGGCGCGAGCCGTAGCCGAGGCCGGTTATCGGGGCGTGATCACAGGTCTGGGCTACGGCTGACAAACAGGGAATGCCACTTCGCCTTAGCAGATCTCGAGTCCGGTATCGCCGACGACGGATCTGTCGTATTTATCGCGACTACCGCGCTCGCTGGTCTGATGCGAGTACGAATCGCCGCACCCAGGATCTCGGAAACCTCGCCGAGCCGCCCTGCTGTCACGACGCGTCACTGCAGCGGCGGAGCGTTGGCGGCTTTGCGTCATTCTGTGGGGCGCGGGGCGTCCGCGGCTTTCCGCGAAGCGCCGGCTTTACCCCGGATGCCGGCACACCGAGTGACGCCTGGGCCGCTCGGTGGGCTGAAGTTACCAAGATCTGGCTCGGACGACGCGGGCGGGGCGCGTCACCGATTGCGAAGGGCCTCAGCCAGTCGCTCGACGAACTCCGGGTCGTCCTCGGGTCCGATGGGGCCGCCCGAGTAGCCCCGGCCGCCCGAGGTGTCCCGGCTGCCCGAGGTGTCCCGGCTGCCCGAGTTGCCCGGGCTGCCCGAGTAGCCCCGGCCGCCCGAGCCGCCGAGGTCGTTCGAGCTGCCCGAGCCGAACGAGGCGTCCGGGCCGGGCGCGCTGGCTGCCCCGTACCGCGGCAGGTGCGCGCCGCGCGGTGATGTTGCGCGGCCCGCGTGGAACCAGGCGATCGCCCCCGCCACCGGGCAGAGCAGGATCAGCACGATCCAGGCGCCGCGCGGGAAGGACCGCAGGCGCGCCCGGTCGGTGATCAGGCAGTCGATCAGAGCGACCACGCTGAGCGCGACGATGACGAGGAAGAGCAGCGTGTTCAGTCGGGCCATGCGGATAGATGCTGCCGGTACTCGGAAGCGCCCCGGGTTCCCCCGGCGTTGCCACTGAGTAGCCGATCTTGGCGATCACCCTGCGATCACGCCGTGACCAGCGACGCGATCACGCCGCGATCAACGCCGCGAATCACGACCGGAGCGGATCGCCAAGACCGGCAACGGGTGTTAGGCGGCGGAGGTGAGGGCGGGCAGATAACCGTACGTATATCCGTTGGTGTTGGGGTGGTAGGAATTCTGCGGCGGGATCACGGTGAGCCCGTTGAGGTAGGGCCGTGCCGAGCACACCCCGTGCCCGCTGAACTCGTCACGCACCTCGGAGTAGACGAATCCGTTCGCCTCGGCGCGGTTTCTGATCATGTCGTCGAGGGCCTGCGCGCCGCTGTTCAGCGACCGCCGCTTCGCGACGCTCATCTCGCAGAGCAGCGACGAGGTGTCGAAGATCAGCGGGTACGAGAGGACGACCACCCGGGCTCCCGGAGCCTTCGCCCGGATCGCCTGGTAGGCCGCGTCCAGTTTGCCGGGGAGCGTGTTCCGCACGTACGCCTTGCCTGAATCGACCTTGGCGGCGCAGGCCGAGTCACTTGACGTGAGGCAGGTGAGAAGGGTCGGCGCGAAGCCCGCGTCGTTGCCGCCGATCGTGATGCTGACCAGGTCGGCGCCGCTGCGCATGGCCGGTGCCTGGGTGTTCACGATGTCGTCGGTGACGGCGCCGCCGCACGCCAGGAACTGGAACGACGCCGGCGAGTTCCGCGCGGCCCACTGCGCCGCGTAGCTGTTGTTGCTGCGCAGGCACGTGCCGGATTGACCGGGTGCGCCGACGCCGGAGGAGTAGGAGTCGCCGAGGGCGACGTAGTCGACGGTGCTCGCTGCCTGGGCGGGCGCGGCGAGCAGGACGAGGCTCAGTGCGGACGTGACGAGACTGGCGAGGACGGTAGCCGCTCTCATCGGTGGCCTCCGATATCCACGTGGGGACTTCAGGGCCCGAAGCGCTTCGGTTACCGCACAGTAAGTCAAGGTACCGAGAAAAGGAATCCGGTGACATTCCTATTACATAGTAGTAACATTCATCGATGTGACCTGGGGTTATGGCCGCGAGTCATGTTACGTGTGCTCATAGTGACGAGAGCCTCGGCGGCCGTGGAGCCGATCTTCAGCGTGTCTTCAGATCCGCGGGTTACGGTCGTTTTCATGGAAGAGAACCGGGCCCGCCGCATGGTCCAGATCCTGCGGGACCGCAACGTTTTCGCCCATGTGCGGCTTCCGCGCGCCGGTGGTGCGGGTTATGGCATCCGGGTCGTGCTCGTCGACGGCCGCGAGGCGGAGTGGGAGGTCGGCGCCGCCGGGTTGCAGGCCCAGGTCATGCGCAACGGTGTGCTCGTCGGCTTCGTCGAGACGATCCCCGGCTCCGAGCACTTCACCGAGGAGCAGGCCATCGAGACGATCGCGGCGACCAATTACGATCGCCCGATCGGCAGGTCGGAGCGGCCCGCCGTGCAACGCCCGCTCCCGCCTCCGCCGCCGACGACGCTGGCCGACCGTCTCCGGTCGAGCTTCCGGGGCTAGCGGCGGGCGGGCGGCTCCGCCGGCTGTCCACAGCCGCGGGTTGTCCACAGGCCGCCCGCCGAAGATCGACAATCCGCGCCACACTGGCCAGTGGGGGAGCCCCCTAGGGAGGGCGGGCCGTGGGCGTGCGCCGTGGGCGTGCGCCGTGGGCGTGCGCCATGGGCATACGCCGTGGGCGTGCGCCATGGGCATACGCCGTGAGCGTGCGCCATGGGCGTAGGCGCTGGCCGCTCCCTAGGCCGAGTCCCGCCAAACGATCGGCGTCGGCAGCATCTGCCCGCCCGGCTCCAGCGTCTCCCCACGCAGCTGCCGCAGCACCAGCTGCGCCGCGCACGACCCCAGCTCCTTCGCCGGCTGGTGCACGGTCGACAGCTGCGGCTGGCACCGCACCGCCCACGTGCTGTCGTCGAACCCCACGACACCGACGTCGCCCGGCACGCTGCGCCCGGCTTCCCGCAGCGTCTCCAGGGCCCCGGCCGCGATGGCGTCGGACGCCGCGAAGACGCCGTCGATCGACGGTTCGCGTTCGAGCAGCAGGCGCATCCCCTTGACGCCCGACCCGTAGTCGTAGTGCGGCACGTCGGCGACGAGGGCGGGGTCGTAGCCCGTACCCAATGCGGTTTTGAAGCCTGTCAATCGGTCGATGCCGGAGTCCCGGTCGAGCGCTGCGGCGATCATGCCGATCCGGCGGCGGCCGCTGGAGGCGAGGCGGGACGTGATCGCCCGGGCCGAGCCGACGTTGTCTATCCCGACGAATGGGATGTTGTCGCTCAACTCGGGTGGATGGCCGACGAAGGCCGCCGGAAGACTGAGGTCGGAGATTACCTTGATGATCGGGTCCCGGGTCCGGGCCGACACGACGATGGCGCCGTCGACGAAACCTCCGCTGAGGTACCGCGCGACCCGCTCGGTGTCGCGTTGGGACTCCACCACCAGGCTGACCATCTGGTGGTCGGCGAGGGAGAGCGCGGCGTTCGCGCCGAGCATGATCGAGCCGATGTTCGGGTCGTCGAGGAAGAGTGAATGCGGCTCCAGCGCGACGAAGGCGACCGCCTGCGAGCGGCGCATCTTCAGTGTCCGGGCCGCGTTGTTCGGCACGTAGCCGACTTCGAGAATGGCCGCCTCGATCGCGGCGCGGGCCTCGGCGGAGACGTACCCGCCGTTCAGCACGCGGCTCACGGTGCCGCGGGAGACACCGGCCGCGGCGGCGATGTCATGGACCGTGGCGCGCTTCGGAGGCCTCGACATGCGATCAATGTAGCGCCGGGCCTATTGACCGAGTGCCAGGCCAGTCCTACTGTGTGCACGTTCACACATCCGTAACGGACACTTAGGTCCCCGGAAATGTGTGCACGTGCACACACCTGTGACCAGGAGTTTTATGTTTAAGCGGAAGACCGGGATCAGCCTCGGCTGTGACTACAACCCGGAACAATGGTCGCCCGGCGTGTGGCGCGAGGATGTCGCGCTCATGCGTCAGGCCGGCGTCGACCTGGTGGCCGTCAACATCTTCGGCTGGTCGAACCTGGAGCCCAGCCCCGGCCGGTACGAGTTCGACGACCTCGACGAGGTCATCGGCCTGCTGCACGAGAACGGGATCCAGGTCAATCTCGGTACCGGGACGAGCAGCCCGCCGCCGTGGCTCAGCACCCTGCACCCGGAGATCCTGCCGGCCGCGGCCGACGGGACGATCCGCTTCCCCGGCGGACGGCAGGCCTGGTGCCCGAGTTCGCCGGTCTTCCGGGAGAAGGCGTTCGCCCTGGTCGAGCGCGTCGCGCAGCGCTACGGCAGCCACCCCGCCGTCGCGCTCTGGCACGTCTCGAACGAGCTGGGCTGCCACAACGCGCTCTGCTACTGCGACGCCAGCGCCGAGGCCTTCCGGGCCTGGCTGCGCGAGCGGTACCGCAAGATCGAGACGTTGAACGAGGCCTGGGGCACGTCGTTCTGGAGCCAGCGGTACGGCGACTGGTCGGAGATCCAGCCGCCGCGGCTGGCGCTCTCGCTGCGCAACCCGGCTCAGATCGTCGACTTCCACCGGTTCAGTTCCGACGAACTGCTCGGCTACTACCGCGCCGAGGCGGAGATCCTGCGCCGCCACTCGGACATCAAGATAACGACGAACTTCATGGTCACCGCGCACATCCGCAACCTCGACTATTGGTCCTGGGCGCCGGAGATGGACGTCGTCGCGAACGACCACTACCTGGACCACCGCCTCGGCGACCCGGTCGCGGAGCTCTCCTTCGCCGCCGACCTGACCCGTGGCCTGGCCGCCGGCAAACCGTGGATGCTGATGGAACAGGCGGCCGGCGCGGTGAACTGGCAGCCGCACAACCTGACCAAGGCGCCGGGCGAGATGATCCGCAACTCGCTGACCCACGTGGCCCGGGGCGCCGACTCGCTCTGCTTCTTCCAGTGGCGGGCCTCCGCGCAGGGCGCCGAGAAGTTCCACTCCGCGCTGCTGCCGCACGCCGGCACCGACACCGCCGCCTGGCGGGAGGTGCTGCGCCTTTCCGAGATCCTCGACCGGATCGGCGAGGTGGCCGGCACCGAGGTCGAGTCGGACGTCGCGCTGGTGTTCAGCTGGGAGTCCTGGTGGTCGGCGGAGGGTGAGGCCCGCCCGTCACAGGCGGTCACCTATCTCGACCAGGTGCACCGCGCGCACCGGGCGCTGCGCGAGCTCGGCGTCACCACCGATGTGGTCGCCCCGGGCGCTGACCTCGACAAATACAAACTGGTGGTGGTGCCGTGCCTCTACATGGTCAGTGACAAGGACGCCGAGCAAATAGCGGCATATGTCGAAAACGGCGGCAGCATCGTCGTCACCTTCTTCTCCGGGATCGTCGACGAGCGGGACCGGATCCGCCTCGGCGGCTACCCGGGCGCCTTCAAGAACGTGCTCGGCATCCACGGCGAGGAGTTCGCCCCCTTGCTGCCCGGCCACGAGGTCACACTCAGCAACGGTGCGACCGGGACGACCTGGACCGAGCGCCTGCGCACCACGACGGCCGAGACGATCGCGACCTACTCCGACGGGCCGCTTCCCGGCGTGCCGGCGATAACCCGCAACGGCAACGCCTGGTACGTCGCCACCGAACTCGATCCGCGCGGCCTGCGCGAGCTGCTCCGGGACGTCCTGGACAGAGCCGGCGTCACGGCGACCGGTCCGGAGTCGAACGGCGACGTCGAGGTGGTCCGGCGCTCCGGGGAGGGCCGCTCCTATCTCTTCGTGATCAACCACGGCCCGCAGCCGGTGGCGATCGAAACTGGTCATGACCTCGTGACAGACACCAAGATCAGCATGGTTGGAGCGGGACAGACAGCGGTGATCCGGGAGGTGACGGCATGACCAGGAAGAGACCCCTCGGCGCGCTGCTCTTCTTCATCCTCCCGTTCGGCCTGCTCTTCGCGGCCTTCTACCTCGCGCCGATCCTGTACGCGATCAAGCAGTCCCTCTACAAGGTCGAGCGCACCGGCACGTTCGGCCCGGCCCGTGAGGTCTTCGGCGGCCTGGCCCAGTACCAGCGCGTGTTCGCGGACGGGCCGTTCTGGGAGTCGATCGGCCGGGTGCTGCTCTTCGGCGTCGTCCAGGTCCCGGTCATGCTCGGCCTGGCCCTGCTGCTGGCGCTGCTGCTCGACTCCGGCCTGGTGCGGGGCCGCCGGTTCTTCCGGCTCGCCTTCTTCGTCCCGTACGCCGTACCCGGTGTGGTCGCGGCGATCATGTGGGGCTTCCTCTACTCGCCGAACCTGTCGCCGTTCCAGAGCGTGACGAGCGCCGTCGACCTGCTGAGCGCGGACCTCGTGCTCTGGTCCATGGCGAACGTCGTGACCTGGGTCTACGTCGGCTACAACATGCTGATCATCTACTCCTCGCTGCTGGCGATCCCGCAGGAGGTGTACGAGGCGGCCAAGCTCGACGGCGCCGGGGCGTTCCGCACCGCGTGGTCCATCAAGATCCCGCTGGTGACGCCGGCGATCGTGCTGACCACTGTCTTCTCGATCATCGGAACGCTGCAGCTGCTCGCCGAGCCGGCGGTCTTCCGGACGTTCAGCTCGGCGGTGTCCAGCACGTACACGCCGAACCTGACCGTCTACTCCACCTCCTCCATCCCCAACTTCAACCTGGCGGCGGCGTTCTCGGTCGTGCTGGCGCTCGCCACGTGCCTGCTGTCCTTCGCCTTCCTGAAGGTGACCCAGCGCGGAGGCGAGAAGTGAAGAACGCGAACCGCATCGCACCCATGCTCGTCATGGGCGCCTGCACCCTCTACTTCCTGATCCCGATCTGGTGGCTGCTGGTCGCCGCCTCCAAGAGCCGGACCCAGTTCAGCAGCACCGATCCGCTCTGGTTCGCCGACTTCGCCCTGATCGACAACCTGAAGGAGCTGTTCGCGTACGGCGACGGCGTGTTCCTGCGCTGGATGCTGAACAGCGTCCTCTACACCGGGGGCGCGGCCCTGCTCGGCACGATCCTGGCCGCGATGTGCGGTTACGCCCTCGCGAAGTACCGCTTCCCGGGCCGGGAGGCGATCTTCAACGTGGTGCTGAGCGGCGTCCTCGTGCCGTTCACCGCGCTCGCCCTGCCGCTCTTCCTGATCTTCAGCCAGTTCAACGCGACGAACACCTTCTGGTCGGTCTTCCTGCCCAGCCTGGTGAACCCGTTCGGCGTCTACCTGGCCCGGATCTACGCCACCGCGAGCGTGCCGGACGAGCTGCTCGAAGCGGCCCGGCTGGACGGCTCCGGCGAGGTGCGGACGTTCTTCACGGTCGCCAGCAAGCTGATGTTCCCGGCCCTCGTGACGATCTTCCTGTTCCACTTCGTCGCGGTCTGGAACAACTTCCTGCTCCCGCTGATCATGCTCGGCAACGAGCGGCTCTTCCCGGTGACCCTCGGCCTCTACACCTGGAACACGCAGGTCAACCAGATTCCGGAGCTGCGGATGCTGGTGCTGTCCGGCGCGTTCGTCTCGATCATCCCGCTGGTGATCGCGTTCCTGCTCCTCCAGCGGTTCTGGCGCAACGGCCTCGGCTCGGGCGCCATCAAGTAAGAACCCCCTCTCACCCGTAAATCCGCTGAAACGAGGAAAATGATGCGTTTCCCGATGCGTTCCCTCGGCATCGTGCTGACCTCAGCGCTCGCTCTGACCGCCTGTTCGAGTGGAGGCGGTGACGACGACGCGACCACCGCCGCCGGCGCGGCCGGCTGCGCACCGTCCTCCGGCCCGGTCACCCTGAACTACACCACCTGGATCCCCGGGATCGAGAACGTGGTGAAGGTCTGGAACGCCGCGAACCCGAACATCCAGGTCAAGGTGCAGACCGGCCCGAACGGCAACGGCGGCACGTACCAGAACTTCTTCAACCAGCTGAAGGCCGGCAACGCGCCCGACCTCGGCCACATCGAGTACGACGCGCTGCCCAGCTTCCGGGTGCAGGACGGCCTGACCAACCTGGCCGGCTGCGCCGAGGTGACCGCGGCGAAGGACCAGTTCGTCGACTGGACCTGGGGACAGGTCACGTTCGGCGAGGAGAACTCGGTCTACGGCATCCCGCAGGACGCCGGCCCGATGGCGCTCTTCTACCGCAAGGACCTGTTCGAGAAGAACAACATCGGAGTGCCGGCCACCTGGGAGGAGTACGCCGCGGCGGCCGAGAAGGTGAAGGCCGCCGGTGGTTACATCACCAACTTCTCGCAGACCGACATCAACCAGTTCGCCGGCCTCTCCTGGCAGGCGGGTGGCCGCTGGTTCAGCAACGACGGCAGCAAGTGGACCGTGAACCTGGCCGACGAGAACACCACCAAGGTCGCGAACTACTGGCAGGGCCTGCTCGACAAGAAGCTGGTCTCGACGGTTCCGCCGTGGACCACCGAGTGGGACAACGCGTACAACACCAGCAAGGCCTGGACCTGGGTCTCCGCGGTGTGGGGCGCCAACTCGATCATGTCGGGCGCGCCGGACACCTCGGGCAAGTGGGCGGTCGCCCCGATGCCGCAGTGGACCTCCGGCGGCACCGTCGCCGGTAACTGGGGCGGCTCGGCCACCGCGGTCTTCAAGGGCTCGAAGCACCCCTACGAGGCGGCCAAGTTCGCTCTCTGGCTGAACACCTCCGAGGAGGCGCTGACCCTGCTCAACAAGGAGGCGCAGCTCTACCCGGCGACCAAGGCCGGCGCCTCGCTGCCCGCCCTGAAGCAGGGAGTCGAGTTCTACGGCGGTCAGCCGATCTACGATGTCTTCGCGCAGGCCTCCACCCAGGTCGCGTCCGACTTCGTCTGGGGACCGACGATGACCTCGACCTACACCACCGCCTCGGACGGCTTCAAGGCCGCCGTCTCCGGCAACGGCACCCTGCTCGACGCGCTGACGAAGGCGCAGACCTCGACCGTCGAGACTCTCAAGTCGCAGTCGATTCCGGTCGCCGAGTGACAGTGCTCCACCTCCGCGCCGCGGGCGCCAGCCTCGTGCTGGACGCCCGCGGTGGCGTTCCAACGATCATTCACTGGGGCTCGGACCTGGGCGGACTCGACGAGACGGCCCTCGTCGCCCTCGCCGACGCGTCCGTTCCTGCGGTGCCGCCCAGCTCGATCGACGTACCCCTGCAATGGTCTCTGTGGCCGGCGCTCGCGGACGGCTGGAGCGGGCGGCAGGCCGTGGAGGGCCACCGGCAGGGCGCTCCGGCGCCGGCTTTCCGCCTCGTCGAGCTCCACGATCAAGACCCGATTGCGAGGGTACGGGGGGAGAGCGCCGACGGTTCCCTCGGACTGACGACCGAGCTGGAGTTGTCCGCGGAAGGCGTCCTGCGCGTGCGGCACCGGCTGGTGAACCGGGGCGACACCGGCTTCGAGCTCGCCGGGCTGGACGTCCAGCTGCCGATCGGCGCGGACGCCGCCGAGCTGCTCGACTTCACCGGGCTCTGGGCGCACGAGCGGCAGCCGCAGCGAGCCCCGCTGCGGCACGGCGTCTGGAGCCGGGAGAGCCGGCACGGCCGTCCCGGTCACGACGACGCGTTCCTGCTGATGGCCGGCGTTCCCGGGTTCGGCTTCCGGCGCGGCCGGGTCTGGGCCGTGCATCTGGCGTGGAGCGGAGACAAGCGGCTCTTCGCGGAACGCTCGGCGCTCGGCCACAGCGCCCTCGGCGGCGGCGAACTGCTCGCGCCCGGCGAGATCCGGCTCGCGCCGGGGGAGTCCTACGAGACACCGTGGCTCGTCGCGGCCTTCTCGGAGACCGGCATCGACGGCCTTTCCGACCGCCTGCACCCGTGGATCCGCTCCCGTTCCGCGCTGCGCCTGCCGCGGCCGGTCGTGCTGAACACCTGGGAGGCGGTCTACTTCGACCACGACCTGCCGATCCTGGAAAACCTGGTGGACGCGGCCGCGGCCGCCGGGGTCGAGCGTTTCGTGCTGGACGACGGCTGGTTCACCGGCCGCCGCGACGACAAACGGGCGCTCGGCGACTGGTACGTGGACCCGGCCGTCTGGCCGGACGGCCTGCACCCGCTGATCTCCCGGGTGATCTCCGCCGGCATGGATTTCGGCCTGTGGGTCGAACCCGAGATGATCAGCCCGGACTCCGCACTGGCACGCGAACACCCGTCCTGGATCCTCGGCGGCGGCTCCGGGCCCACCTGGCGCTGGCAGCGCGTGCTCGACCTCGGCAACCCGGCCGCCTACGCGTACCTGCGGGACCGGCTCTCGGCGCTGCTCACCGAGTACCCGATCGCGTTCCTCAAGTGGGATCACAACCGCGACCTGCTGGTGCCCGGCACGTCACACCGGCAGACCCGCGCGCTGTACCGGCTCCTGGGGGAGTTGCGCTCCGCCTTCCCGCACGTGGAGATCGAGAGCTGCGCGTCCGGCGGCGCCCGGATCGACCTCGGCATCCTCGACCTGGTCGACCGTTTCTGGACATCGGACACGAACGACCCGCTCGACCGCCAGCGGATCCAGCGCTGGACGAGCGTGCTGATCCCGCCGGAGTACCTCGGCGGCCACCTCGGCGACGCCACCGCCCACGTCACCGGCCGCCATGCGGCGCTCGGCTTCCGGCTCGCCACGGCCCTGTTCGGCAGCGCCGGCATCGAATGGAACCTGACCACGGCATCCGGCGCCGACCGCGCGGTGATCGCCGGCTGGATCGCTCTCCACAAGCGTCTCCGCCCACTGCTGCACACCGGCACGGTGGTCCGCGCCGACGCCCCCGACCCGGCGTTCCGTGTGCACGGGGTGGTGTCACCGGACCGTTCGTCAGCGGTGTACGCCCTGGTGGCGGTCGGCTCACCGAGCGCGGCCCTGCCCCCGCCGATCCGGTTCCCCGGCCTGGACCCGGACCGGGCCTATACGGTCCGCCCGATCGGCACCCCACCGAAGGCGGTCCAGGACACCCCACCGGCGTGGCTGGCCGCCGGTTCGGTCACGCTGCCGGGCCGGGTGCTGGCGGAGGCCGGCCTGCCGGTCCCGCTGCTGGCCCCGGAGCAGGCCCTCCTCCTGGAGGTCAGCTGACGCCGCCACCCCAGCGTGCCGACCGCCGGCGACCGGTGGTGTTCACTCCGTCGCCTTGGGGTGGCCCGTGCTGGCGAGCTTCAGCCAGCACGTGCGGGTGTCATGGTCGACGAGGTACCAGATACGCCCACCGCCCGTGACTTCGTACTGCCACTGCGGCAACAATTTGCCGCCGTGTGTGTCGGTCGAGAGTTTGCCCTTGAGCTGGTGGTGACGGGCCGTCCCGGGGTGGGGGCACGGGTTGGTCTCCAGTGCCTGGTACGCGGCGCGCGTGTTCGCTGCCGCGACCCGGCATAGTTCCTCCCAGCCCTTGGCGGCGTCACCGGTTGCGAACTTCACCGTGTATCCGTCCGGCGGCGGGGGCGGTGCCGCGCGGTCTCCTCGTTTCGGCGTCACGGTCGTGGCACCACACCGAAGTCGCCCGTCGGTTCGCTGGACAACGCCTGATGCAGTTCGGGATCGGCATAGATCTCGGCGGTGTGCCGCCACTCGACCAATAGCTGGGAGATCGCAGCGGTGTTGCCCATCGCGGCGGCAGCCTCCGCGGTGGAGACGAATTCACCCGCAAGCTGTTCGCGGTCCTTATCCGGGAGAAAACGCACCCATGGAAGGACCGTCGGCAGCAGGTCACGGACAAGCTCCGGATTCTGGCGGCTCAACGTCGCCAGCAGGCGTGCGGTGATGTCGACGAGCTGCCCCTCGGCCTCGGCGCGGTCGGCGGACATCAGCACGAGATCGGCCGCGTCGCGCCGGCGTAGCCGCACGGCGCGGGATCGGAAGGCGCGCTCAGCGGTTTCGGCCGGCTGGCGCAGCAGTTCCGAGAACGGGACGGATTCGAGCGGAGCGGTGGTCACATGGCAACACTACGTCGCGGGATCGCCGAACTTCAACACTACTTATGAAGTCGGGTTGTCGTAGATGAGGCAGGTAGGGGCAGGGCGAGCGCGTCCATGGTCGGGAACTCTGCCGAGTGACGGGCCGTCCCGGTCTTGATCCAGCCCCACCGTTCGTACATCTGGCGGGCGGGGGCGTCGGTCCTCGCGGTGAGGATGGCGTACCGCTCGGGCCGTCCGTCCAGCAGCTGCCTCAGGAGCCGGTGGCCGATGCCCTGGAACCGCCACCGTTTGCGGACGACCAGTTCGATGACCGCGAATTTCGGAGCGGCGCGCAGATCGGCGGGAGGCTCGGTGAACTCGTCGCTTGCCCACCATGCGCCCTCGGCGATCGGTACGCCGAACGAGAAGCCGGCGATCTGCTGGTCGGCGATCGCGGCGAGGAAGCGGAATCCCTCCCGTGCCGCCTGCCGCGTGGTCCGGTCGATGAAGCCGGCGACGGATGACGGGGTGCCGCTGTTGTAGGGCGGCTCGGAATAGATCTCCGCGTAGATCTCGGCCAGCTCGTCGAGGCGTGAGATCACCTCGAAACCCGGCCAGGACGCGATGGTGAATGTCATGTGAGCACCTGCCGCCCGCCGGACCGATAGCGTCGCACCAGGTCACCGAACTCCCGGACGTCGGCGCGCCGGCGTTCGCCCCGGGGAACCGCGTCGGTGATCCGGTCGGCGACGGCGAGCACGAACACCTTCCACGTCGCCAGGTCGACACCGTCCAACGCGTCGCCCGCGTGCCGCAGCCCTTCGCTGATCTCGCCATTGAGGACGAGGCATCGGGCATGGTGCAGATTGATCTGGCAGCGGCTGACCTGTTTCGTGGTGGGGTACAGCTTCAACGCCGTCTTCTGGGCGCTGAACGCGTCGGTGGTGTGGCCGGTCATCGAGGACGTGAACGACCTCGCGTGATGCATGCGGTGTTCCGGCCATCCGAAGAACGAATCGCGAAGGCCGGTGACGGAACCGGGGAGGTTCTCGTAGGTCTCCGCGAGCGCTTCGAGGGCATCCTGCGCGTCGCGGTCCCGGCCCAACAGTGAAAGGACCTCGGCCTGGCTGCCCAGCAGTTCCGCCTTGCCGGCACTGGGCGCGCTGCTCCGGCACTCCGCTGTGGCCCGGTCGGCGAGGGCGGCGAGAACATCGAGCGGACGTTCCTGGTAGATCCCGGACATGATCTCGTGTCCGCTGACCCAGGGCCGGATCTTGTCATCCTGGGAGATGTCAGCGTACTTGCGCGCGAACCGCCACAGATGGCCCGCCTCCCGCGTGAATCCGAGGTTGGTACTGCAATACGCCATGAGTGCGGTGAGCTGAGCAGCGACAGCCGCCAGCGGCAGAGCGGCCGAGGTCCCGGCTCCCAGTTCCACTGACAGCTGACGTCTTACCGTGGCCTGATCGAGGCAGAGGTCGGTGAGCAGGGTTTCGTGCGGGGTGGTGAGGAAGGAGTAGCCGTACTCCCAGACCGTCTCCTCCCAATGATCAACGTCGGCTGGTGGCCGGGCGCGAACAGTCCTGCTGTCCGCAGGGTCCGGCAGGCCGGAACCGAAGGCGGTGCCGCCTGCGGCGGCGAGGGCGAGGAGGACCGTTCGACGAAGCACACCCATAGTGTTGTCCTGGTCGCTTTCGGTTGCCAGTGGTGCCGAATCCGGACCGGGACCAGCCGTCTTGATTTCAGCGATGCGGTGCCGGCGGATGAACCTCGCGATGTGGTCGTAGTCGTCGGCCAGCGCTCCGCCCGTCCCCAGAACCGCGTCGCAAGACTCCCAGAAGGCACGTCCGATGGACTGCCGGCCGATTTCGACGTTCGCGATCGTGCTACGCCCGTAGTGGATCCGGTCGTGGGCGGCGAGTGCCCTCTGGGTATAGCCGGCGGCTTTGCGATAGCCCGCCAGTCTCTGGCCGAGCAGCCGCCACTCCCCACTCGGGTCATAGGTCGCGTCAGGCGCCATCGGCGGCTCCCTCGGGCCGGGTCACGGCCGCCGCGCCTGCGACGATGTCGGGTAGCGCGACGTGTGCCGCGACTGTAGCCGACGATGCTGACATCGAGGTCCGCGAACCGGCTGTTCCGACAATCCGCCGACAATCTCGCGAAGCGGTGTGGACAGGCAGACGATCGACCGTCATCAACTACGCCGGAGGAAGCCTCGAAACGGACCTCGGCAAATGTCAGCGGTTTGTCGCAGGAAAGGTCGATTCATGGCCGACACAGGAACTGATGCTTCACCATCGCCGCCATGGACCACCAGCCGGACCCGAGCACCTACAACTGCCTGAGCTGCGCGAAGGAATGGCCGTGTGACCCGGCCAGGGAACATCTGAAGGCCACCACATCGGATCCGGTGCAGCTCGCGATGCGGCTCTGGGACGAACTCGAGGACGCGGCTCATGTGCTGGCGAATGAGCCGCCATCGGTGCTTTTCGAACGCTTTCTGAAATGGACCTGGTGAATGGAGAAAGCTATGGCTGACACGGATCGAGACCCGCTGCGGGACGCGGCTCAGCGGGTCGCCGACTGCTGGTCGCAGGGCGGATATGCCTTCGTCGAGGATGACCGGATCGACGGGCTCGCGACGACACTGCGGGCGTTTCTGCACGTGGCAGCGATCCCGATGAACGAGGGCGCCATCTCCGGTATGGATGTGAGGGGTGTGCCGCGCGCCTGAAGTCCCCAAGTAGGCACGGTGTCGGTACGGGAGCGCTGCGGAGTCCGTACAGCTCGGGCAGCGGCCTCCGGCTGTCGCGGCTGGTGGCAAGCGCGGCGGAAAGCGAGCTGCGCCGGCGGGTGAGCCGGAAGCCTGCCGCCGAAGTCAAGCCGGGGCTGGTCGTCCGACGGGTGTGACAGCTTGGTCAGGCGTCGAGGGGGAGCTCCAGGCGGGTGGCGCCGGTCAGGGTGAGGACGACCCGGGACCGGGTGCGGATCAGCCGCAGGATCACGTCCGTGCAGTTCGGGCAGCGGCCGACCGCGCCCGGCGCCGGGCCCCACACCCGCAGGGTCGCCACCGCGCCGGCGTGGCCGCAGCCGGCGCACGTGAAGACCGCGACTGTCGCGTCGGTTGCGAAGACCTCGGACAGGTCGCCGGCGAGCGCGTTCCCGTCGAGTTCCATCACGCGCCGCCGAAGCGTTCGGTGCGGACGCGTTTCGGGTCGTGGCCGAGCGCCACCAGGATGTCGGCGGCGGTCTCGACGAAGCCGGTCGGGCCGCAGACGTAGCAGTCCGGCTGGAAGTCCGGCGGCCAGCCGTGCGAGTTGATCGTCGCGACGTCGATCCGCTTCGGCGGGGAGGGCCAGCCGTCCGGGGTCTTCCGGGTGTAGACGAAATGCACGTCCAGGCCGGGATTCTCGCGTACCCGCAAGCGAAGCTCGTCCGCGTAAGCGGCGTCCTCCGGCGTGCGCACCGAATAGATCAGCCGGAACGGCTGGCGGCCGCGTGCCTCGCCGCGGGCGCGGATCATCGCCATCAGCGGCACGATGCCGGAGCCGCCGGCGATCAGCAGCACGGGCGCGGTCTGCTTCTCGCGCCAGACGAACCAGCCGCCCACCGGGCCGCGTAGCTCGATCTGGTCGCCGGGCTCGACCACGTCGGTCAGGTACGGCGACACCTCGCCGTCGTCGAGCCGCTGGATCGTCAGTTCGACGGTCCCCGGCGACGGCGCCCAGGCGGAGGCGATCGAGTAGCTGCGCTGCGCGGTGTACCCGTCCTCGGCGGTGAGCCGGACGTCGATGTGCTGGCCGGGCAGGTGGCCCGGCCAGTCCGGCACGTCGAGCACGAGGGTACGGGCCGACCCGGTCTCCCAGCGTGCCGCGGAAACCGTCGCGACCCGCCAGCTGATCCGGTTCTTCATGCCGTCAGTCGCCCTGGTAGCGCTGCTCACGCCACGGGTCGCCGTACATGTGGTAACCGCCGGTCTCCCAGAAGCCGGGCTCGTCGTCGTTCAGCATCTGCAGGCCGTTGATCCACTTCGCGGACTTCCAGAAGTAGAGGTGCGGCACGACGAGGCGGGCCGGGCCACCGTGTTCCGGGTGCAGCGGCTCGCCGTCGAACTCGTACACGATCCAGGCCTTGCCGTCGAGCAGGTCGTCGAGCGGCACGTTCGTGGTGTAGCCGCCGTAGCTGTGCGCCATCGTGTAGTCGGCGGCCGACTCGACGTCTTCGAAGAGGGTGTCCAGCGCGACGCCTTTCCACGTGGTGCCGAGCTTGGACCACTTGGTGACGCAGTGGATGTCGACCGTGAACTCCTCGGCCGGCAGGGCGGTGAACTCCTTCCAGTCCCAGGCGTGCTTCTCGCCGGTCTCGGTGGTGATCGTGAACTTCCACCGGTCCAGCGGGATGCGCGGGGTCGGCCCGGCGGAGAGCACCGGGAAGTCGTGAGTCAGGTACTGGCCGGGCGGCAGGCCGGGCAGCGACTCACGCCGCCGCCCGCCGAAACCGCGGGAGATGATGCCCATGACCTGAAGTAAACCGTATTCACATAGGGGAAAGGGTCATGCCTTCACCGTGCCGCTGGTCACGCCCGCGACGGGTTTGGTCCCGGCGACCACGACGCGGTAGGTTCCGCCGCTGACCAGGCCGGTCACCTTCCGGGTGGCGATCGAGCGGAACGTCCGCACGGTCTTCCACTTCTTGCTGACGTACCGCTGCACCGTCATGGTCTGCCCGGACGCGCCCGTCACCTTCACCGTGATCACGCCCTTCGTGCTGCGGACCGCGGTGACCTTGGCTTTCACCGTGTGGCTCGTGGTGGCCGAGGCCGCCGCGAAGTCCGTGGTCGACGGTGCGAAGAGGCGGGCCTTGTAGGTGGCGTCAGCGGTCCGGGTGAACGTGTAGGCGCCGGCCGCGTTCGTGGTCACCGGGGTGCAGGTCCAGGCCGCCCCGGCGACCGAGAGGCACGCCGAGACGCTCGCGCCGGCGAGCGGCTTGCCGGCCGAGGTGGCGGTGAACGTGGTGCTGGTCCGGGCGCCGTAGGTGACGGTCCGGGTGCTGACGTTCGCGGTGACGGACTGCCCGGCGGCGGCGATCGCGGCGGCCGCGTCGATCCGGCCGTTGCCGTAGGTGGTGTCGAACCCGGCGGCGCCCAGGTCGATCGCGGAGGCCTCGAGGATCTTCTCGATCTGGTCCGGGCCGAGTGCCGGCTGGTACGCCTTCAGCTGGGCGGCCACCGCGGCGACGTGCGGCGAGGCCATCGAGGTGCCGCTCATCGCGACGTACTCGCCGCCGGTCAGGGCGGTGGGGTAGGTGCTGACGATGGCGTCGCCGGGAGCGGCGACGTCGACGTAGCCGCCGGCGTTGGAGAAGGACGCGTACGTGTCGGCGGAGGTCGTCGCGGCGACCGCGATCACTCCGGGATAGGCGGCCGGGTAGCTCACCGGGCTGCCCTTCTGCCGCTCGTTGCCGGCGGCGGCGATCACCGTGACGCCCTTGCCACGGGCGTAGGCGACAGCGTCGGCCAGCGCGTCCAGCTTCCCGGTGGAGCCGAGCGACAGGTTGATCACGTCGGCGCCGTGGTCGGCGGCCCAGAGAATGCCCGCGGCGACGTCGGACATGTATCCGGCGCCCTTGGCGTCGAAGACGCGCACCGGCAGGATCTCGGCGTCCGGGGCGACACCGGAGATCCCGATGTCGTTGCCGGTGGCCGCGCCGATGATGCCGGCCACGTGGGTGCCGTGCCCGTTGCCGTCGGTGGTGCCGCCGGCAACCTTGTTGATCATGTCGTAGCCGGGGAGAACCTTGCCGGCGAGGTCCGGGTGGCGCGCGTCCACCCCGGTGTCGATCACCGCGACGGTGACGCCGGCGCCCGCCGACCTCGCCCACGCCGTGGTCGCCTTGACCTTCGGCAGCGCCCACTGCCGGGACCGGTACGGGTCCGACCCGGCGACCCGGACGTCGACGTCGAGCTGCGCGTTCGGCAGTTCGGCCAGCAGCTCGGCGGTCTCCCGCCGGTCGGTGGCCTCGTGGACGGCCACGACCGGGCGGCCGGACGCGTCCACGCTGGTGCCCACGACCCGGGCCGGGTGCGCCTCGCTGACGGTCGCCGGCACGCCCGCGTAGGAGATTCCGGGCATGGCTGCCGCGCCCAGGCCCGCGGCCAGGGAGATGGCCAGGGTGCCGGTGAGAAACCGCACGTGAACCCGCCTTCCGCTCGTCTGTCCGACCTTTGGCCGGGTTACCACCACGGTCCGTGGCGGCGAGTGCGTCCCGGGCAGCGCGCTGGTGCGGTTGGGGTGCGGTTCATAGACTCGGGATCATGCCGTTGACTGGTGAATATCTGCCGAGCACGTCCGACTGGGCGCGCAAGCAGGCCGAGAAGTACGAAGAGACCAATGGCGCACAGGCCAATGACATCCAGGGAATGCCGATCGTCGTGCTCAGCTCGATCGGCGCGAAGACCGGCGCACTGCGCAAGACCGCGCTGATGCGGGTCGAGCACGACGGGGAGTACGCGGTCGTCGGCTCGCTCGGCGGCGCCCCGAAGAACCCGGTCTGGGTCTACAACATCCGCAAGAACCCGCACGTCGAGCTCCAGGACGGCGAGGTGAAACGCGACTACACGGTCCGCGAGCTGGAGGGCGAGGAACGCGAGATCTGGTGGGAGCGGTCGGTCGCCGCCTACCCGCCGTACGCCGACTACCAGAAGAAGACCGACCGGCTGATCCCCGTGTTCCTGCTGACTCCGGCCTGACCGAGCTCCTGAGCGAAAGCGGATGCCCGTGCGTCACTCAGCGTGGATCATGAGCTGATGGATTCCCCCCATCAGCTTCCGGTGAGCGGGCAGGTCGACGATGGCGACCGGCTGGTGGACATCGTCGACCTGATCGCCCTGGACCCCTTCGTCTCCGGCCGTGAGCCGTACGGCCGGACCACGCACCTGGACAACGTCCGCCCCGAGGCGGCGCTCGCCCTGCCCGACGCGACGGTGCTCCGGGACGCGGTCGAGGAGGACGGCCACAACCGGATCAGTGTCGGCGACGGCTGGACGCTGCACGTGATGCGCTGGAAGCAGAGCCGCCGCGCCCGGGTCACGATCACCGCGACCACCGCCGAGCTGGCCGAGAAACTGCTCGGCGAGGCCGTGGCGGACGCGGTCGAGGAGCCGCCGCCCGATGCCGGGACGGTCCCGATCGGGTTCTGGCACTTCGGGCCGCACGGCCCGCGGCGCAGCGAACGCCAGATCGACGCCGAGCCCTGGACGCGGATCCGCCGCAACTACGCCGCCCCGGTCGCGCAGACCCTGGAACGGCTGATGGACCTCGACGAGACGTCGATCACCGGCCGGATCCTGCTGCTGCACGGCGAGCCCGGCACCGGCAAGACCACCGCGCTGCGGGCACTCGCCCAGCAGTGGCGGTCCTGGTGCCAGGTGGACTGTGTGCTGGACCCGGAACGGCTCTTCGCCGACCCGGCGTACCTGATGAGCGTGGCCCTCGGCAGCGGCGAGGACGACGAGCCGAAGTGGCGGCTGCTGATGCTCGAGGACTGCGACGAGCTGATCCGCGGCGAGGCCAAGGCGAGCGCCGGGCAGGCACTGTCGCGCCTGCTCAACCTCACCGACGGGATGCTCGGACAGGGCCGCAACGCGCTGATCGGGATCACCACGAACGAGGACCTGGCGACCCTGCACCCCGCCGTGATCCGGCCGGGGCGGTGCCTCGCCAGCATCGAGGTGGGCCGGCTGCCGTACCCGGAGGCCGTCGCCTGGCTGGGCTCGCCCGCCGGGATCTCCCCGGACGGCGCCACGCTCGCCGAGCTTTACGCCCTGAAGACCGGCGCCCAGCCGGTCACGGTGCCCAAGCAGTCCACCCGGATCGGCATGTACCTCTGAGGTCGACGAGCTCGCGCGGCTCCGCCGATCCGGCGCCCGGATGCCGGCACACCAGGTGAGGATCCGGGGTAGTCCGGCTGCGAGGGGCGGCCGCGTCACCCCGGGCTAGCCGCAATGCCGGGTAGTTAAGGATCCGGGCTGGTCGTCAAGGCTGGTCCGGCGAGGACCGTGAGGCTGATGGTGGCCTTGTAGGTTCGGCGGTCGATG